>NZGD01000069.1 GCA_002690925.1 Rhodopirellula sp. | reverse complement strand
TCAACAAGTCAACAAGTCAACAAAAGTGGGCCTCGATCACTACATATTGATCTCGTATCCTTTGCGATTTTCGCGAGACAGGAAGGAATTAGCCTGCTTGTCACCAATCACTTCACGCTTGTCGGGATCCCAATCAAGTGGCCTTCCCAAACGCATCGCAATATTCGACAGATGGCAAATTTCGAGCATTTGGTTGTGCGTCCAAACATCGGAGATTGGCTGTTGCCCGGCATTGATCGCCTCAATGAAATTGAGTGTGTGATTCTCTGGCACAGGCCCACCATACACATCTTCGATCGCGCCACCTGGAAGTGGATTACTCGCAAGATCTTCGACGGGCTTACCGACAATTTTCCCCCGGTTTACAAAAAATCGTCCCTTCGTTCCTTCGAACAAAATGCCGTTATCACCTTCGTTGGTAATTAAAAGTTCAACGCCATTGTCCATATCGGCCTTGATGTTGTATTTGATCGCGATGTCATATTTATCATCAACCAGCGGGTATCCATTCTTGTCATATTCGACATCGAATTTGTAATCCAACGGTGTGACTTTGCGAGCCCGCGCTTGATCCGACGCCTTTGACTGAGTGCCAGTCTTCTGCCCGGAAATTGCCCAGCGGGCAATGTCGACGTGATGGGCGCCCCAGTCGGTCAACTTACCGCCAGAATACGCGTGCCAGTTTCGGAAGGCATAATGGCAATTGCTATAGAGCGGCACGCCCCCACCGTAGCCCTTACGCACTTCAGGTAATGCACGATAAGCGACCTTGGGTGCAGGACCAAGCCATGTGTCCCAATCCAATTCTGCTGGTATGGGTGCTTCCGGAATCACTGGTGAAGGCCCAAAACCACCGATACCACAGGTCACTTTCTTGACGGTTCCAATGCGTCCTGCTCTGACCAATGCAATCGCCTGCAGGAATCGCTGCCCCGATTCAGTCCGCTGCATGGTGCCCACCTGAAACGTGCGCCCCGTTTTCTTGACGACTTGCTCGATCAACTTGCCTTCAGCAATCGTCAACGTAAGCGGTTTTTCACAATAGACATCTTTGCCAGCCAACATCGCCTCAATGGCAATTTTGGTGTGCCAGTGATCCGGAGCCGCAATCATGACGGCATCGATATCTTTGCGATCCAAAACTCGTCGATAGTCACCATGGGAGTCAGGTTTCTTGCCCTGACGCTTTTCCAATTTCTCAACGTTGGTTCCCAGAACCTTCGAATCCACATCAGCTAACGCAGCGAAATCTGCAAACTTAGTGGACTTGTTCGTAATCGTCACACCCTGATTACGCAGACCAATGGTGGCAAAAACAGGGCGTTCGTTGGGCGACTGAAAACCGAATGCTCGCTCAGTTGACAAGAATCCACCCGATGCCAACCCGGTCGCAATAGTGCCTTGAACAAATCCTCGACGCGTAAGATTCCGTTTGGGTTGCATATGATAAATCCTGGTTAGATAGTTGGATCGGAAGGAGAACAGGAGGATCAGCCCATGATTCGAGTGCTGCCTAAACGATATCTACCCGGCAGCCTCGACCATCTTTCGGCCGAACACTCAGCATAATCTGACTCGTCACGTCTGTACCAGCCACGTCAGAATTCTCGGGAAAAGTCCACCACAAAACCTGCTGGCAAATGGGAAAACGGCTTCTACCCTAAACTACAGTCCAGCTCATGAGACAAACCGGCTGCAGAACTTCAACCTGCCATTCGAACAGCACCCGAAATGTGTTTTTCCGCATAAACTTCGCAGCCACAATTTCGACACATCCATTTCGCGTAACCCTCTTCGCGAGCATGCGTTCCCGTGACTCTGCGACGACCACCAATCACGCACGCGCCAGTCAACAATTGCTCACGTTCGTGTAGTGAAAAGTAATCACGGACCAGATCTTTATAGAGAATCGCAGCGAGCGTCCGTTTCCCACACTTGGGGCAGCACCGTGGCTTTCGCTGCCGCGTGTAGGGTCGATAAGGAACTTCTGCCATCTGCTCAACCTTGTGAAAACGTCATCCTTCACGGTCAGACGCAACGCCCATCGCGTTTGCTAGCATCCCTGCCGATCCGGGCGATGGATGCTAAGCGTCGCTCACAAAGTTGCAAGAAAAATCACGGAGGAATTCTCGAATTGGTAGGCCGCTGAAGCTGGGCAAACTGGCGCCCTCACAAAGACTCCATGGCGTTGCTGGCGTATCGTCGAAAACGTCGAGGAACTCAAAAAACCTGAGGCACTCAAAATCCAGTCAAGCCCGTTTCGAAAAATCACGTTTATTTTCCAACGCCCGCGTAACACGCCCGCGTGGGGGCGGCCGTACGTGCGAGGATACGCCTGAGCGTGCGCGACAATGGTGTCAGTGCTGGCTATTCCAACAGCCGCTTCAATCACGCTTCAGCTCAGGCCAAAAGAACTCGATCATGATCACCATGAAGATGACCTACGAAAAATCGCACCTGTTCATGCACACTTCCCACGGTAAATGGTTGGTGGACACGGGAGCCCCGAGCAGCATCTCACCCGGGCTACGTCTTTCGTTCGATCAAAACGGTTACCAGCGGGTCTTCGAAGTTCCGACAACCTACATGGGAATTTCAATCCCCACGCTGACGGATCTTGTCGGCGTAGAATTCAAGGGATTGCTTGGCACAGACATCCTCAACGAGTACGACATCCTTTGGGATATCGAGGCCGAAACAATGCAGCTCACCGAAAATGAACTGGACGCCAGCTCGCTAGGGCTAGTGGGAAACGAACTGGCAATCGGAAACATCATGGGTGTTCCGACTCTGAATGTGACATGTGCTGGACGATCCCAAACCATGTTTTTCGATACAGGTGCTCCCCACAGTTACTTGATCAGGTTCAACGAACCGCTACCCCCACAAGCGAAAGAGGTTGAAGATTTCTTACCTGGCTTTGGAAAATTCACAACAAAACTGGTCCAAACCAACTTTGAAATAGATCAGGTAAAGTACCTGTTGCAGACAGGAGAGTTGCCGACTTTGATCGGTATGTCGTTGTCGGTTGCAGGCTCAGAAGGCATCATCGGCAATGAAATCATGAGGCATCGCCGAATTGGATACTTTCCACGCCGTGACGCGATGCTGATCGGACCTTCGGTGCTTCCGAACGAGTGACTGCATCAGACTTCAGCTTCGACTCTGAAAGTTGACTCGAAGATCAAAACATGGCCCTCAGCGGAAACATCCTGAAGCTATGATCCTGTACAAACAAGGGGATGCCAGATGTTCCCAACGTCAGTTGGCTCCCACAAAAAAGTTGAATTAGCTAACACGGAGCAGCCATGTGTTTAAATAAACGGACATTCCTAAAGCAGATGTGTTGGCTAAGTGGAGCCACAATGATGCCACCGGCCATCTCCCTCCTGGCAGAGGAGTCGGGGCAGAGCGTCGACCGTGACATTGCGACAGCGATGCAACATGCGAAGCTGTCCATGCAATTTCAGGGCAGCAGTCGTCGCGATTTTGTGAACTGGCAACAAAAATTTCGCAGCAAGCTCGATGAACTTCTTGGTGATTCATCCCCCCCTGCTCAATGGTCCGTCACCGAACTGTCACGGCAAGAACGCAAAGACCACACACGACTTGATCTTCTGCTCATTGCTGATGGCATTCCGTCTTTGCCGGTCTATTTACTGAAGCCCAAGACGGCGTCATCCAAGCAGGTCCCCGGAGTCCTGTGCATTCATGGGCATGGCCCGCTGGGGCATGATGCAGTTGTTGGTTGCCAAGACCAAACAGACGCCGCAAAGCACATTGAAAAATCCAACTACGACTACGGATTGAAATTTGTACGTCGTGGCTATTTAGTTGCGGCGCCTTGCATGATTCCATTTGGCAGGCGTGTTGATTCGGAACGGTACGGAGGCAAAGATCCTTGTGCGGTTACCTTTGTGAGAATGCAGGCTCTGGGTCAACTACCGATCACTTCCAACCTCCGCGATCTGCGTTGGACGATCAGCCTGCTGGAACAACAAGCCAATCTGAAACCCGCAAGCATTGGCTGTGCAGGTCTTTCCTATGGAGGGCGAATGGCGATGCTCGTCAGCGCGATCGACCCACGCATCCGCATCGCAGCAATCAGCGGTGCATTGAATCTGATGCAGGAGAGGCTCTCGCAGCGCCACAGTTGCGGATCACAGGTCATTCCCCGGCTTCTGGAATACGGTGACTACTCGGAAATCGGTGCCCTGATTGCACCGCGGCCCACAATTTGGGAAACAGGTTCTCAGGATCGCCTCATTGTGCCCGGTTGGGACGAACGTTTTCGCGAGTGTTTGCTGCGGAGCTACCAAGCATCAGGAGCCCCTGAAAATCTTCATTTCGATAAGTTCAATGGAGGCCATCAGTGGAGCGGCCGCGTTTCTGAGCCACTCTTCGATCAGACACTGAAGTCATAATCATGACCAACAAAAAGGCCGCTTGAAAACTGGTTCAGCTGAATTCCCTTCCGCCGAACCGAACAGCCAGCGCCGTTCCGTTGAATTACTGTCAATGCGGAACCCATCCGCTGACGCTCTGCTCTGATCCGTCCTGATCCTCAAAGTAGTAACGATTCAAATTCCATCGAAGCCATAAAACGCGAACCAGCGACAATTTCTCAAGCACTCAGACTCAACCTCCCAGTAATCCTGTTGCCAAAGCAAAATCAACGACCTCGGCTTGACTGTAACCCGCTTTCAGCATCTCGTTGAGCATCACGAGTGGTGAATCGTACATCGCAGGATCCTCCTCTGAATCTCGCTCAACTATCACGTCGATCTCAGGAATGGGATCGTTCTTGCGATGCGTGCCGGAGGCATTGTCACCAAGCCCGCCGCTGAGTTCAGCAGTATCTGCCACGCGACCAGGTTTCTTGCGCACAATGATTTCGTCCGCATCAGCAAGTTGATTCTCTGGTACTTCACCCATGAGAGCGGCAATCAATCCGTATTCAATCGCATCGGAATCAGCCATCAGGGCAGCAATCAGTCCATATTCAATTGCCTCTGAATCGCTGGCACCTTCCAACAGCAACTGGTAGTAGAGCATCACAATCGAATTCGCGATTGCAGAATCTACCACTGAATCTTTCTCAACAATGATGTCGATTCCGGGAATGGGATCATTGTTACGAAGCGTTCCGACGTTAGCCTGATCTGCTGCTGAGATCCTGGAACCCTTGGTATCATTAAAGAACTCAACTGTCCCTGAACCTCTCTGCGACAGATCGGAATCCGGCGTCATGTCACTCGAGGACTGTCGACCTGGCCTCTTACGCACAATCTTATCGTTGCTGATGTTCAAATCAGTCTCAGGTAAGTCACCAGCCCCGTCCTGAATCGATGCTGAGATCCTAAACCCCTTGCTATTGTTAAAAAACTTGACTGTCCCTGAACCTCTCTGCGACAGATCGGAATCCAGCGTCATGTCACTCGAAGCCTGTCGACCTGGCTTCTTACGCACAATCTTATCGTTGCTGATGTTCAAATCAGTCTCGGTTACATCACTTCCGCCACCAGTGGCGCCAGCCCTGTTTGACCGGGTCGTATTGCGGTCCACTGCTGGATCCGCAAGCACGACACTACCACCAACAGACAGAACGCAGACTACAAAACGAATCAAATGATTCACGATAAGCATGGACAAGATCCTCAAGTGGAAAACAAAAGAAGGTGCAAAGCACGTAAGACTTCGCTTGCGGTATAACGCAAGTGAGATGCCGCAGGCGATTACGTGACAATGCTGTCCTCAATGAAGATGAGAAATCGCGTTTTTTACAGGGGTAAACTTCAAGTCCACGCAGAGCAGAACGCGGGTGTCCAGCATGCCCTGCAAATCGCATTCTGAGCAATCTGTTTCATTTTGAAACAAATGCCCCCGCGGCATGATTTTTGCGTACAAGAACCGCAAAGTCCCTGAACACCACTTTCCAGCAATTGTTCGGCAGAGGCGATTTCAGATCGGTACTTGGTACCTGAGGCTTGGACCTCACAAAGGCCCATCACAGCATCCAGCCATGCACTCACAACGTCCAGCGTAAGCAGGGCTGGCTGGGGCGGGCGAACTGATCAGTTAGCAAACACCCACGGTCGCGCCTGTTTGATGACGAGTTTGCCATCTTTCGTGATTTTGAACTCGACCTCCATGGCGAACTGATCATCTTCACCCTCGCCATAAAGCTTACGAAACTTTCCGTGAATTTTTGCAAGGCGATCCCGTAAATCTGCCAGGTGCTTATCTCCAAGTAACGTTTCGTTTTCAGCAGCATCGGTTGATCGTCGCACCACTTGGTGCCCATCTTCTTTCCACCAACCAAGCAGAATTTCCTCAGGAGAGGATTCAGCGTCAGGATTCGTGACCAGATCCTCGCCCACCTGGGTATTGATGTAGTAGTTACCCTGTGATTCATACAGAACATCGTCGGTCACTACGACACCGTTTGCCCGTTCGTTCTTGTAATTGGGGTGCAGCAGAACCCCCATGGCCGTCATCTTGTGGTCAACTCGATAAAAATCACGTTCCTCAAACGCACGAAAGTTCCAAAGACTGGCATACACCTGCTTGATTGATTTAGCCAGATGCCCTTCATCGGGATTGTGCGTGAAAGAGTCGTACAAGCCGGCGCCACTGAAACCCGCCAGATCTTCATTGTTAGTACTTGAACGACATCGAATGGCAGTTCCTGGCGAAAAGGATTCCTGAATCTTTTTCAAGCTGTCCAGCATTGCTTGGGACATGGTTCCCTGTTTCATCTGTCCACGAAGTTCTTTCAGCATGCTCTGCTGTACTTCACGATCCTGCTGGAACTCTGGATTGCTGAGCATGGCATCCACCTTGGCATAAAATCCATTCTGTTTCATGAACTCATCGTAGAACGCGAATGGGACCCCATAACCTTCGGGGATCATGCCTGCGGGGAAACCAAATGTATGCATGGTTGCCAGATTGGATGCCTTTGCACCAAAGCTGCCACCATTTTCAAAGCGAATTTCTTGTAAAGGTTTGATCTCGTTTACCGAAAGGTCTCGCGAGGGAACCAACGGTTCGCTGGGGCGTGAGTTACTGAAGTGATCATCCACTTCCTCTTTGGTAGCTTCACGCAATGAATAACCATCAGAAGAGACGGAATAGCGAACCAGTTTTCCAACCAGCGAACTGATTGCACCTTGATCCATGGCGTTGGCAACAAACGCATTTGGAACACGATCTTGAACACAGCGCAGATTGACGTGCGAAAGTGGCGTTTGCCGCTCTGCAGAGATAACACCGGCTACACGAGGCATCTGGTTTGGTAGTGTTTTACAAATCACAATATCACGTGGTGAGGAACGTGTCTCATTGCCCATCACGCGTAGTCGGCCAAAGGACTCACCCCCATTCAGCGGCAAGAAACCAATTTTTTCGTACAGATCAGCATCGAGGTGAACGGCAACATCCGACGCTTCATACTTGGCTTTGTCAGCTTCGTAACGGGCCATGCCGCCCCGCAGTGGATGATAGGCCAACTGCCCCTTTAGAAATGGGGCTCCCTTGACCAGTGTGTCCCGCACGTACTTGATCGTTTCAAAGGAGAACGCATCGTTTGGCTGAAAATCAAAGACGTACAGACCTGCTCCGCCCGCAGCATCTTTCATTCTCGGCTGAAAAGAAATGGCCCCCCGGATAGCACCGCGACTGTTCATCCCGACCATTCCCATGTAGGGAGGATGCGCCCGGTAATTTCCAGTGTTCATGAAGTACAAAGCAGCTTCATCGGTCTCTGGGTTCTCGATCAGGAACTTCACGTACTGCAAGTTTTCCAAGTAGGGATCCCGTCCGACATCGGTGCCCTTATAAGACAATTTTGCAAACGTGCTCAAGTCAGGTATACCAGCGACACCCATTTCAAATTTCAAATCTTCGGGCGCGATTCTTTCACGAGCACCACCCCCAGAACCGCCGCGAAATCCACCCCCGAATCCTCGCTGCGCAAGCACGGCATCGCCGCATGCGGATAGACCTAAAAACAAGAGCAGACAAAGAAACTTATTCATATCGAATCAATTCTCTCACGGCGAAAAAGCAAACATGGCAAACAACCGACTGATTTGGCTTGGTTCTAACACCGACTAACCAAAAATGTTTCGAGTTGATCTGCCAAGAAAAACTGGAAGAATTGTCAGCGAGATGGTCGCTACCAAACAATTCAATCTCCTTGAACCAACACCGACATTTTCCTCCGCAAAAGATCTGTTTCACCATAACAAAGCTCTCACCTCACATCCGAAGATCAGGTTTCACTACGCCGTGGCACCAAGAAACGGATCCGCTAGTTTCCTGCCATGCAGAAAGACTGTCAGCAGCCCGGAACCTGACACACTCAATTCATCCCAGCAAACTGCGTACGATCTCCCTACTGGATTTCCGGGTCTTGGCACCAGGATCAGACCAGCCCTGATTGCAGTGATTTTATTTGCACCTTTTCTTCCCTTGACTGCATCATGTCTTCGATAACGGTTTCCAAAAGAATCTTTCGTCGCAACTCTTCCTGCTCCCATGCCTGAAGAAAATCGCTTTGGCTCTTCGGTGGTGCAATCAACAACGGCAGCAACTCGTCCCAGTCAGCAAAGCACTCATCGGCTTTCTTGTCACTCTTTTCGCTCGCAGGCTGGTAAGGAATGGGCACTTCACGAGGAACAAAACCCAACCTCGTTTCTCCTTCGCCACCACCCACTACCTGACCCAATGCATTGAGCACAACCACACAGTCAAGCGTCGACATGTATCCATCACCGTTGACATCATACAACTTGTCGAGGCTGTCCGCCGAGCCTGGGAAAAAGTAGCGACCGTCATCACCAACGAAGTCCACAATGGCCAACTGATTGATAATCACCAGCACATCCAAAGGCGAAGTCCTCTCGTCAAGATTCACATCAGTTGGCATGTCGTTGTTGTGCCAACCTTGCAGCTCACCATTCAGCCAGATTTGATTAATGCCATCCGATGCGGAAATAAAGTCGCCAGCATTCTCGTGGTGAATCGCATCATCGTGCATGCCGGTCACAATCCAATTCATGCCACCCGCATCGTGGACCACATTCTGTCCATCACCCGCATCGATTTTATCTCGACCTGATCCGGTATGGATCTCATCACTGCCTACACCAGTGGTAATGAAGTTATTTCCGTCCAGATCGGTAATCAATGCTTCCGATCCATTGACGCTGATCCAATCATCTCCGTTGGCACCATCAACAACCACTTGATGACTGGGCATTCCATTAACAAGCAGACTGTCATCTCCAGCCAACAATTCAAAAACGACTTCTTGATACTCCACCGCACTAAAGTGACGCCGCAGCTCCTCGGTTTCATTCCAAATTCCATCCACTTGAATTCCGCGGGAACTTAAAGCCACAAACAAGTCATCTTCACCAGAAGTTCCTAACAGCAACAACCTGTCTTCCGGGAAATCGTCGGAGTCGATTTCCAGTTGCTGAACTTGTTCTGCCGGAAGTCCCTCAACTGCATTCTGCAGCAAGACCTTTTCCACATCACCGTGATCAATGCGCAGATCACCTGCATGCACGGTACCATCAACTATCCAAACGGGAGTCCCGAGTCCATCGACCATCACTTGATCAGCATGTTTCCCGCCAGCCACCTTTACAACCAAGCCTGACCCGCCACCAAAGGCGGCCATGTCAAAATGATCAAGTCCGTCATTCCCATTAATTTCCAACGAATCCAAAACACTCAATGCTTGAGACTGGAAGCTATCATCACCGGAGCCAAAGTTCATCACGACAGCTCGCACCTCACCAAGTTGCACCTCAGCAACATCAGTATTAAGCCGATCCTGCAACGCCGTATACGTTCGACCGGTACTTGATCTGGTATCGTCAAGGTGCAGCGTTCCGAGCTGGCTAATCATTACCTGAAGTGGGTTACCAGCAACTCCAATCACATCCGTGATGGCCAGTTCCGCCGAATCATTTGCAGACCCCGTGGCCAAGTCAAGCGGACCACCAGTGATCGCACCCAGCAATCGAATGCGATGTGGATTCCCGGCAGGAAGAGCAGCAGCACCGGTAGCAATCGAAAGAGGTTCAGCGCTCTCCAAATGGGCCCCGAATTCGGCGACCACCGCACCATCAGCAAACAGATTGACAAATCGGTTGGCGGAAACCACGCGTGCATTTGGCATGAGATATAAACTGCCAGCTCCACCACTGGACCTCAACTCAATTTCCTCCGCGGCGTCAATCGGAGAACTTACCGAGATATGCGCGTCGCCTGTCAGGCGAATCGCACCACCAGCTCGCATCTCCTGGTCAACGGACAGGTTACCAGACTGTTCCAGGTGAATGTCACCAAGCACAGAAGAGGCCGCAAGACTTGCAACTGCGATTCCCAGCTCGGTATCCACCGCACCAATATGACTCAAACTGCTAAGCCGAAGCTGTTCTGCCCGAACCCTCGCTGGGCTATCAGCGGGAGCACTTCCCTCGGAACCAATCAGAAGACTCGAATCTCCGGGAGTAGAGGAACCCGGCACAGTAAGCGAACCCGAGGGCGCGGCAAGTTGAACGGTTCCATCGCTACGGGCAGAACCCACCAGCAGGTCCCCTGCAATTTCAGTGAGGTAAACACCTTGGGGAGCATCAGCCTGAAGCTCGCCAAGAGCAAGAGTCAAGATCGGATTTTGAGAGGCCCCGATTTGCACGCCGGAAGTGATTGACAATTGGTTGGTTTCGATCGTTGGAGCACCGTATGAAAAACTGAATGCACTGACATTCTGAATCGAATCCAGACCATCTCCGTGAGCCACAAAACCCACTTTTGCTTGATTGGTTCCGAGCACCTTAACCAGATCAAGAGCTGGCAGGTCGAACGTCAGCGATGTCCCAGCATTGGTCAACGTCACCGACGCAGTCCTTGTCAAGAACTCATAAATCAACAGCACTTCAATTGGATCTCCCGAGGAGATCCCGAACTGGTCGGGTACCGGCGTCGACTTAAATTGACCGCCATACGCAGCATCAATGGCGTCGTCATCAATCACCAGCGTGAATGTATTCGGAACAATTGTCTTCCCAGCTTGGGCAAGCGTTGCAACGTTGGTGTCGACAGATGCCAATACGAAACTGAGATTCGCATCGAAACCATCATTTTGGTAGACAAAGCTGGAGATGAATCGGTCCTCAATGGTAACCGAATTATCAAGTTGGGTCGCTGCATTGCTATACCAAGTATCAGTCGCTCCCGCCGGAGCAGCAGCATTTTGCAAGGCCACAGTATCCTCTGTAAAGGAAACCGATCCCTCTACGGATTCGCTGGCCCAACCGTTACCCGATCCATCGACACCGAAACCGGCTACGGAACCCTTGAAAAGGTTTTCAACTGCAAAAACATTCGCAGTGGGAGCCTCAATCGTTGAATCCCCCCCCGCGTAGATTGCATTCAGAAGCAGATTATTGCTTGACGCATGCGTTAAGTAGAGATCATCGGTGGCAAACACGTCCAATCTGCCGCCCACCTGTACATTCAAAGGGATGGATTCCGTACCAAGAGCCTCACTCGCAACCAGACGCAAATCACCCGACACAATACCCGGCGAGCGTGTGATTTTGACGGCGTCAAAGAAAGCAGTCTGGTCGACAGACGCTGCATCCACTCCTTGGAATGTCAGTGTGTGTTGACCGGTAAACTCCCAACCACCAAATCCACTGATTGCTGGAGAACTACTTTTGTCTTCACGCCACAATTTAAAATCAGTGACCGTTTGAATGGATGACGCACCACCGTCTCCACCAGTGAACCCAATATATGCGTAGTCATCCAGTAACGTCGCGAGGTCAACTCCATCGTAGGTCCGTGTAAAAGTCGTGTTTTGCAAAGTATCCGTCAGGGTCTCCACGACTGTCTGCTGTACCGCATCAAAAACCAGTTGGACCTGAATTGGATTACCACTATTGAAATCAATCGGATCTGTTGAGAGATAGGCTTCTGAGGAATTGGTCGTGACAAAGTTCGAGCCCTGTTGGTGGCCATCGTAGAGATTGATTTGGTAGGCGGCCGTAGGTCCTGTAATCCCCACATAGCCAAGGGCTCCGCCTGTTGCACCAAGAGCGTTGGTGCCTTCCTTCTGAAATGCGAAGGTGACGCCATCAGCTGCTGCATCACCGCCTGCCTGATAGGTAAACTCAACAGTGAATTGACCAGCATCACCGATAGCAATAGGGGCTTGGTACCAATACGCATGGGCTTCACTGTATTGACCGTCGGTCAGTTCGATCGATTTTGCATCAAGGGAAAATGGAATCGTTACCGTTTCATAAGCAGTTGATACCGGTGTTTGCGTTGTTAATAGCTGGCCATCTAAATCGACAGTGAAAGTGGGAGAGGGAAAACCGCTTCTCTGAGCAACGTCGAATTGAAGCGAGTAGGCTTGTCCAGCAACCAACCCATCAATTTGCTGGGACATCTTTCCTTGCTCTTGAATGAAGGCAACCTGGCTTCCCAGTGGTGCGACCGGATTGTCATTCGTGAAACCACTGCCGTTGCCCGAGATGCCAGATTGACTACTGAAAGTCCAGTCGGTTGTCACCGGATCGTAGGTAAAGCCGTCAGCCGATTGTACTGGTTGCTCGAAGCTGCCATTTGCGATTGCACCGGTTGAAAAGACGGGACTGCCCAGCGTGAAGTCAGTCGCCGTGTAGACAAGGTCATTATCCGTGTAACCCAGCACCCCGCCCTTGTCACTCGACCAACCTGTTACCGAAGTAGTCTGATTCAAGGGTATGTTAAAAACATTTGCCTGAGAAACAAATTTAACAGTACCGGAAGTTTCAGCATGAAGAATATTGAGGTTCCCCAAAGCTTCCGCCAAGTTGATCGAGTCTTCCGCCTGGAGTTGAACTAGCCCATTTTCTGCAAGATCAACGTAAATGGGCTTGTCAATTTGAACCAACACAGCAACAGGAGTGACATTTTCAGGCTGACTGCGCGAAGAATACACGACACGCTGCCCACTCGCATTGACACCAATGATTTGCAGCTCTCCCGCGGCAGTTGCCTGGGTTAAAATTGATGTTTCTTGGCTGGACAAATTACCTTGCAGAAACTTTTCGTAGTCAATTTTAACTACATGAAAAGGTAAGCCGATACTTCCCGCGGCATCGAGGTTCAAGACAGTAGTCTTGACTGCCGGCTTGATGGGGCCAAGAACGGCAGAACCTTGTGGCCCCAGAGCTTCCAGCGACAGCATTGCAAAAGAATTGCTCAGATCAGTCGCACCATAGGTCAATTCGTTCACCACAACTTCCGAAGCGGTAAACGTGTAGTTGGGGTCGTAACTTTGGAACTGCGGTAAGCTGACCCAATCCGCACCAAACACCAGATTTTCTTGGAACACAGCCAGGCTATTTTGATACAGCAGGTTACCGTATTCCTGCACCTGTGCTTCAGTAGCAACAACCTCTGATTCGTTGCCCGACTGCTCGGTGTAATAAAGATTTGCAGGAGTTTGATAATACGTGATTCCATCATCATTAAGAACAAACATCCCGGTTTGTTCATTGTAAGCTCCGTTTGCAGGCAGTAGCGTCCAATACTGCAAGTACTTCTGATCGACGGAGGCCTCGAAAGCCGTTACAGTGAGGTCAGCAGTATTCTGCTGCACGTTCTTGATTTGCTCGATCAACTCTTCAGCTTCCTGACGCGTCAACTGATTGAGATTGAAAACATCGGAGGCATTCCCATCGGTGATACTGCCACCCTGCGTCGTAATCGAAACCACGCCCAAGGGAGAACTTGTGGTTACGGAAAGAAGCCGCAAATCGCCTTCAGGTTGAACCACAAAGACACCATCCGCGGCCGCCGCAGTTAACAACCCGTCGGTCACGGTACCTGATTCAAGTTGCGAGACCTGAGTGTAAATAGTCAGTGGTTCCAATTGCGTACCAATACTCCCGTTGACCACCTGCAAAGTAATATTGGTACCTTCGATTTTCGCATCACTCGCTCCCGATGTAAGATCGCCGGCGGTGGTCACTTCCACAGGCCCGTCCGATGCCACCAACTGCCCCACGTAAAGGTCGGCGTCAGCAGACAGATAAACGCCGGCATCTGAGTTGACGTTGACTGCATTGGATGAATCACTCTCAATGTGAATTGGAAAACCTGCTTCACCAACACTGCCGTTTTCAGCAACCAGATCAAGCTGCCCCGCCGCCACGACCGCGTTGTGAGCCTGCGTCAAATCTTGCGCTGACGACAAACGAACAGAACCCGGAAAAATAATATTTCCCGCCAATTCCAAGTCCTCGTTGGAGACCACTGCGAGACTACCCGATTGCACCCCGCCGAAATCGAGGGAAATTGGGTTTGCAGCTGGCACCTGATTCACAACTTGCAGCAGAATCTCGGTTGGATAAGTCCAGTCCCAAGTTGTCGACGGTCCCATGTCCCACGCATCGCTGGATGATCCGTCAAAATGAGTGGTGGCGGTCTCGGCTTGAGTGATGATCGCTTTAACAGTCTGGGTCGCGTTGGTCTCCGTATTCTCCGTGAGGATTTTTTGGCGCCAGAGATCGTTCCACGAAGCAAATCCTTCCAGATTCCCCGAACTTGAAGTCAATGAAAAATCAGTGACTGTTTGTATCGAAGTTGCTCCACCATCGCCTCCCGTGAAGCCGACATAAGCCGACGATCCGAGTAAGGCCCCCAGGTCAATATTATCGTGGGTGATTGCGTATGACGTGCCGGCAGTCAAGTCCGTCAGTGTTTCCGTCAAGGTCTGCGCATCCACATCATAAGCGAGCTCGACACGGATCTCATTGCCACTGTTGAAGTTCACAGGACTGGTCGAGATATAATTCCCGGAGGTATTGGATGTAACAAAATTCGACCCCTGCACGTGGCCCTCATACAGGTTGATTTGATAGGCCGCTGTCGCCCCCGTAATACCAACGTAACCCAAGGCCCCCCCCGGACCGCCCACCGCTGTGGCCCCTTCATTTTGAAATGCAAAAGTGATTCCATCGGCAGACCGTTCGCCACTTGCCCGATAGGTAAAAGTGACGGTGAAGTCGTCTTCCAAGGAAGTAAACTTCTCTGGATGCCAATAGGCGTTAGCGTTGTTGTCCTGCCCGTTGGACAACAGTAGTGTGTCGATCGATGGAAAAGGATTCTCTTCAACCGTTGTATTGTTTGAAGAGCCACTTTCTGGTCCCCAAGTCCAAGAATCATCGTTTGCTGATGAGGACTGAAGATCATATCCACCGCTGGCATTGACGCTGAAATGCAGGTCACGCGAAATCCACGCATCGGTCTCCCATTGATAAGCAAGCTCTGACGACATGACACTACCCGCAACGCTGCTCTGCTCTGAACCGGGTTGGAAAGAAGCAGAATCTGTCGCCAACGAATTGACCAGCGTCATCTCATCCATGTCAGAGTTAAAATCACCTTGAAAAACACGAACTTCGTCCACAGGGTTGTAAACGTAAGCAGTTGATTTATTGGTAATGGTGTCGTTCATTAGTACAATCCCAGCCACTTGTTGGTCTGATGCTGCGATTGTCGCCAAGACAAGCGGATAATTGGTCTGGTTGTTGATCGCGATGTCCCCAGGATCACTGTGGACATTGATTTGACCAAACTCTGTGGTCGAAATGATGGCTCCCGTGAAAACAGCCTCAGTCACTCCCGCATTGATTGCATAAGGATCAAGAAAAATCTTCTCATAGGCAGCGTCGTAATACCCCGTCATCCCTGAGTTGCCGAAGTACGAATCGATATCCATTGTCGCGCTGACCTGCGTTCCATTCTCATAGGCATTTTGATAGTTCATTATCTGCTGATTGAGATCACTACCCAGAACGACACTGATTTCCTGATTGACAGCCCCAACATTGATTGGACCGTTGATATCCAGAAAGAGAGCGGTGATATCCAACGATCCAGCAGTAATTCCACTTCCTCCGAGCGATCGAGCCGAAGGACTCGACACCGAAACGGAGGTGGGAAAATCTGCCGGCAGCACAGGGAAGATCCCCTTACCTGGCGAAGCGTTGTCGTTTTGGGGCCCCGTACCCTGAGTGACATTCTTGTAACTGTCAGCATCGTTCCCAGTCGCCGCTTTGCTGTAAATTTGCGCATTAGCCAAGGTGTCGAGATATCCCAACCCATCAGTCAGATTTCCTGCCCCGGAACTGATAGTTGTTCCACTGGCATCCTCCCACAGATATGGGATCTGACTACCAAAGAAAATGATGCCACTACCGTTTTGAGTCGTCCCGTAATTGTCTTTGGCCTTGTTCGGATAATTGCCGCCAACCTCGCCAGGTCTGACGTCGTAGTTAACCCTTGCATGGTCGTTGCCGGTGTTGTAGAGCCAGTTTGAGAATGTGCCGTCATTGCCGTTTGCATTGGATTCATCGATATAGAGAACCGTGGCTGCAGTGGTTGCAGCAAGATTTGCTGTGTAATTGGTCACATAGGAATTCAGTCCCGGGACAAAACCGGCTGGATTAGTAGCCAAAACCAATTCATCAAGGAACACCGTCTCATCCGCACCACTGGGCTCCAGTCCAGTCACGGTCAACAACCGATTGCCGTTAATCTCCCAATTTTCAAAGCCTTCACTCGACGTCGATCCATTCGGATTATCCAAATCGTTAATCGTCATCGCAAAACTACTGACCGTTTGGGTCGAAGTCGCTCCTCCATCCCCTCCAGTAAACCCGATGTAGGTCGAAGCACCAAGCAGATCTCTTAGATCAATATTCTCGTAGGTTTGGAAGTACGTCGTATTGGCGGTCAAGTCGGTAAGGGTTTCTGTCACGGTATTTGCATCCGCATCGTAAACGAGTTGGACACGGACCTCGTTACCACTGTTGAAGTCCACCGGACTGGTTGACAAATAGTTTCCGGAGCTATTGTCTGTAACAAAATTCGAGCCCTGCACGTGCCCGTCATACAAGTTGATTTGGTAGGCCGCGGTGGGGCTCGCAATGCCAACGTACCCCAAGGCACCACCGCTGTCGCCAATCGCGTTGACGCCAACGTTTTGAAACGCCAAGGCGATCCCATCGGCTGCCTTATCGCCACCCGCCTGATAAGTGAAATCGAAAGTAATTGTTCCCGACTCCGGAAGATCGATTCGATCCTGATACCAAAACGCCTTGGATGTATCGTTAACGCCGTCGGTTAAAAGCAGTGAATCTGTATCGACCGTTTCTTTGGCGGGAACTTCAAAACTGCAACTGTAAATGTCGTAACTGATCGAAGTGGGCGTAATGGTGCATAGCGACTGCCCATCCAAGGCGATTTCAATACTCTGTTCGGGATAGCCCTCGCGTTGCGCCGCTTTGAACTGCATGACATAAGAACTGCCATCCGTCATACTGTCGATGTACTGACTGATTTGTCCCTTTTTCTGCAAAAAAGCGACCTGCGTTCCTTGGGGAGCATCTGGGTTTCCTGAAGTGAATCCACTGCCGTTGGTGGATACGCCTGATGACCCATTAAAATCCCAATCGCTCCCGCTGGGATTGTAGATGTAAGAGGATGTCGATGGGGTTTCAAACGTGCCATCTCCCGACAGTGAAGTTCCCGGCGTCCAGTAGTCGATGATCTCGCCACTGGATCCGTAGTAGTCAGCGGGAGTGCTTACGATGTAGGCCGAATTTGGCGTGCTGATGGAAACTGATTTTGCGTTGATCGGTGCCGTCTGAACCAGAGCACCCATCACATTGGTGATCTGAACCGATCCTGCCGTATTGACAATGTCTTTTTCGATAGCAACGGCAGGTCCAGCAGAACTGCCAGGAATCGATTCCCCGTAGGTTTGAGAAATCACAATTTCCGGAACAGCGTTTGTTTGGTGGAAGCTAATTGAGCTAGGGTGGTCCGCCCCACCAACAATGTTGACCTGTCCCATGTTCAACGTGTTCGCCGCCAAGGTACTCGCTGGTGCATTGTTTGGCGCGTCCTCTCCCAAATTACCCAGCAGCAGGTAAGCAGGACTGCTGTTACTGATACTGACTGAGGGCACTTTGGCTGTCACACTGCCACTGCCATTCAATGTATCGGCGTAAAGAACAGCTTGTCCTCCCACCGCCGCCAAATCGGTCAGCTTGATGGCGACCACAGGCTGGTCCGAAATTGAGGATTCAAGAATCGCTCGTGAGGTGGCGTCTAACCCATCGAGTAGCTGGGTCGCGTCATAGTTCGGATCACGCACAACCTGAAAAGGAAGAAACGCATTGGATACGTCAAAAATATCATTCGGAAGTGGCTGAATCGTCGTGATTGATTCGGCGATCGTTTCACTGACCAGATTATTGACATTGATGGTATCACCGGAAGCAGGAATCACAACCGACAATTCGTTCATGTTGCCCGCGATTACTTCTCCATCAAATGTCACCGCATTACTTTCGGTCAAACCATCGCTCCCCTGATGCACTTTGCCTTTAGCGCCGTCGATGTTGGCAAACGTATACCAAGATGCATTGTTAATTCCTGGCACAGCACCAAACTCAACGTCTGCGTGACTGATGATCGAAGTTCCCGGCTCGATTGTGACGGCGTTGTTCACCGTTGCACTGGCATCAGCCGTCGTGCTTGGAATCTCCAGCAGGCCAGCGCAACGGGCTGTCACAACGGCATAGACATCCATCAGAGTGCCCTTGTTTCCAACAGGGTTGTAACCAGCGGTGACAACGATATCCCGGCCAGCATGCAGTTTTGTGTTACTACCGATCGTCACCGTTTGAGTGGAGTTCATTTCATTGCTGGAATCACTGCTGCTGCCCCCCGCCAACCCAAACGTGTAGGAATCCGCATTACTGGTGGTCGCGCTGTAATTGTTGGTACCAATACCAATTTCCCCCCCAGGAGCGACGATCTGAACATCCGATCCGACAGTGATCGTGTTGTTCAGAGTGGAGTCCAAAATCGATTGAACCCCCGCGCCATTAATGGCACCGCCCGTCCCCAAATGGGTCAACTGGGTTGATTGCCAGTCGTTAGTGGATCCAATTTCAACATTCCCGTTTTCCGTAGATTCAATGGAAACGTAGTCGTGGAGCTCAATCGTTGAACTACCAGTCACGGTGGAATTCGCGGTGCCACCAAATCCCGAGATGCCACCACCGGCACCAACTCGAGCCATAAAACCTGCAGCATTTTTGCTGTTGCCATCGCCGATCCCCAATAACGTGTTGGATGCTGACACAGCGACCGTCCCCGAGGCCTGAATGGTCGTGTCAGCCGTGGTCGCGTCTGGGGTACCCACACTCAGTGTCAAGACTGGCTCGGAGGTGTTGTAGGATCTGGCAGCGGATCCCCCGACCTCCGTGGCGTAAACAGAATTTGCATTGGTCGAATAGCGTGTTTCAATGATGCCCGAAATGTTCGTTGGCCCGGAGATTAAGTCCATCTGCTTGATGGTCATTTCGACGTTGGGAGAATTCGTGGTCGTCGCTTTTGCGGCATCTCCCCCAACCAACGAACCGGACCCTGATTTGGCTTGCGTGTTATTCTGATTGCTCGCTTTTACGTCAAAGGTTGTTGTTCCGATTACATTCAGGTTCACCTCCGCAACCTGCAATGACACGTTGGGAGAAACATCGCTGTCCACTTTGAAAAAGCCCACGCCCATCAGCGAAGCACTGATGTCCTCGCCCTCGCCGCCAGCTCCACTCGTTCTTGCCGTTGCAACGTTGGTCGAACTGGCTGTCACCAGTAGATTCCCATCAATATTCCATTGCTGATTCTGCCCGGTAAAGATTGTGGATACCGACTCTCGCACGGTCACGTTATGATTTTCTCCCGTCCCGGCCAGCCCACCGACCGTGACTGACATCCCCTCAGACGTGACACCCTGCGTGGTCGATGCAATCACGCTGAGGTCATTCACGTCAAGAGCCGAAACTGTACTGAGAATCGCCAGCGTCGATCCAGCCCGCTCTGCATCAGAGTTAAAGACACCCACCGAACCAAGGCCTCCGGAGCCCCCAAAAATCTCGGCTAGGATTTGTTCAGAGCTGTCTGCTTTGACAGTCAAATCACCAAAGACGGCACCCGGCAACGCGGTCATCGTGGCCCCATCCCCAAAGGAAGCGGCGACTTCAGCATTGCTGGTAATGTTTGAGTTGCCACCGGCTCCCGACGCACCAATGCTAATCGAAAGCGACGTTGCAACCGAATCGGTTGTCAGCTGCACTCTATCCTCTGCGACGATTTCAACCGGTGCGCCGGTATCGTTGGTACCGCCCGTCCGTATCGTAGTACTCTGAACTTCCGACACGACTTGATCGTTGTTCACGATCTCCGCAAGAGAAACCCCGATGGACGCACCAAACCATCCGAGTGATGCTGCTGCCGTTCCAACCGTAACGTCACTGTTACCAGAGTCAGTGGCTTTGACACTCAAACCAGCGACTCCTTCGACCGTGAAGTCCGATACCCCATTCACGGCCGCCTTGATGATATTATTCGTGGTAACCTTCGAAGAAGCTCCCGAACCGGATCCCGCTGCACTAGCGAAATCGGGGGCAATGGAAACGCTTACCGCCACGGCAATCGCTTTATTCAGAATTGCCTGGTCGCAGGTTGCTGCTACGGTGATCGCTCCTCCTGCATTAACGCTCGAACCGTCAGCGGAAATCGCATGATCGACCAAGGTGCCATCAGCGAGAGGTTGCTGGCCAATCCATGCCAAGACCGTATTGCCCATGGTCACTTTGTTGGTCACCGCGCTGGGAGCGAGCGCGACCGCACCTGCGGAGCCATAGGAGACCTGCAAGCTGCCGGCCCCACTGCCGGTCGTCATCCTTGATTGATCATCTGCCTGAACAGTGAGCGTAGCACTAACAGTCACGTTGCTGTCCGAGATACCAGCATGCACGGAATCTGATTGATCAGACTGAAGGAACGCGCCAGAAAAGCCGAACGCGGCGCCAAATTCCGCCGTGGAAACGGCTACAGAAACAGCAACGCCGAATGCAGCGTTATCACTTATCGGTGAGTGTCGTGCGATCACGTTCACGCTTTCCCCAATCACCGCGGAGCTATTTTCGATCGTTGCCGAGGTATGACTGGATGAATCGAACGAGTTCTCGGCACCGCCAACTGCGATATCGACCGAAGATCCTGTCAGCGAAACACTTTCAGAAACCGATGCCCCACCTGCATCGGTTGACACGTTCAATTGGTTGGTTGCGAGTACCTGAACCGTCGACTGGGATTCATTGGCTGAAGAATTCTGATTGAGCTGCGAGTTCGTTGTCACGGTTGCTTGAGTACTGATTTTTATATCCGTAACGACAACGGCACCATTGACAACGATCCCAAGTGAAAACGAACTGTCGGCAGAATTCTCGCCCTGCGCACTTCCTGCGATCGCAAGGGAGTGCATGCTCTGTTCCCCCACTTGAGATTCGACGAGATTTTGCCTCGGGACAAATGAGGCGGTTTGATCGGTCAGGGCTCCGGTGTAGGCCTGCACGGTAATGTTCCCCATGCGATCGATCGTCGAATTCGTTACCTGAGCAAGTGTGGGGAGTGCGGCTCCATCATCGTCATTGGGTCCCAAACGAGCGACGATAACAGCAGCCCCTACCCCAATCCCGATTTGTGTCTCTTTGGTCGAGAGCGGTTTCCCAAAGTCGATGGAAAAATAGCCGGCGAACGATTCCATCTGAGGTGCTAGCACTGCCACCACCGTCATGGGATCCATGGTGGCAGCATTTTCAATCGTGCTGCCAGAGACCTGTGCCGTTGTGTTGGGGGAGAGATAATTGGTCGCCCACATACCCCCAATTTCAATGCTAGCTCCTGAGGGCACCGCGACGTTCACCCCAGCACTGAGTACCCGACTTGACGTGAAGTCCTCCGCCGTGACGTCAAAAACACCCTCACTCTGATGAAGCGTGCTACCGACGACCTCTGCCATGGTTGTATTGTCGATCTGGTTCCAGACGGCACTCATCCCTACTCCAACCGCCGTTTTTGCACGCGGCTTGTCGCTGCGGCGATCGTAAGTGACCGCTGCCGTACCGGCACCGCCCCAAATCTGATCCAGCTGCAGAGCACTCAAGCTGATTTCGCCAAGGCCTTCACTCTGTGTGAGGTTGGTAGCAGAGGAAATCGTTGTATTCTCGATTTCGTTGACCACCACTGAACCGGCGATTTGCAGATCCGCACCCTTTGGCGCTTGGACCTGAAGGCCGGCCGCGCAGGTACCAATCCGTTTTTCATTGAGTGCTTGCAGATCTATCCCGAGATACTCGACTGTCGCGTTTTCGAGCATGGCTGTGACAAGGGATTGGTACTCTGCCACAGAAGCTGAGCCTGCAATTCCCGCCATAGCTCCCGACTTACCGCGTGCAATCGAAATCGTCGCTTGACCACCAATTGGGTTCATGATCGATTCGTTCTTCGCTGAAATCTCCAGCACGCTCAGTTCAGTGCCCTCACTTTCGACGCCGGAGATGGTACCTGGACTGCTGAGATACGCCTGCGTTTTATCATCAACGAACGCACCTGAAAAATCACCGGAAATTCCGAGGCCCCACTTTCCTTCGATACTTGATGCTCCACCGACGTCGCCTTCCGCGGGGACCTTGTCCTCACCATCTCCACCAATTGAAGAATTACGGCTAGCTGAAATCGCCCCAACGAGCGCCATTGGCATGATTGTTCCGTCCATCGACGCGTCGATAGTAAAGTCACCGCCTGCCTGTTTTCGATTGGTCGACTTCGGTGTGCCACCAGCAGTTCTTGATCCAACGCCGGCTGCGGCGTCTCGATTCAATTCGATCACCGAGGCGCTGACCCCAATGCCCTTGGTCGCACCCAGCATCACCGCACCACTGATCGCCCAGAGGTCGCTACTGTCCGCTGCTTCCACCACCACTTCACCGACAGTCCCACTAATCGGTGTCAATTCAATGGGAAGGTTCTCCGAGTTGAGTTCGGCGTACGTGAACTGGCCACGGTCAGCATCGTTTTCCTCGTTCTCGCCCATCAGCAGGTACGTAGTGCTAGCCTCGAATCCGAAGCCAGAGCTGCTACCAGCTGATTGACTGATTTCTATCAGTTCAGTTGCAGTTTCAGCCTGAACAGACAAACCGACGTTGTCTTCACCACTACCATAAGTCACATTTGTGGAAGTGTTTTGAGGTGCATTGCCATCTGGATCTACGCCACCGAGCAAGGCTTGGGTTTGCTCCGAAATGATCACAAAGTTAGCCGAACCACCGAACGCATTACGGCTAGATTTTTTAAATGGCAGAATATTGTTTGCGAGATCCGCTGTGCCAAGTGTGAGCAGGTTCAAACCGATGTAAAGCTGACCGGCGATTCCCCACTGCGTCATGTCACTCTTGGCATCGATAGAGACGCCGTTGGTTTGCTCTAATTCACCAAGGTCAGCCGTCTGGAGCGTCGTTTCCGCCGCGACGTCATACCAGGAAAAACCGGACGTACTCTGGTTGATCTGCGCCCCGTCGGCAATCTGAGCTAGATTGCGATTAGTGATATCCTCAACAATCACGCTGCCAGTCAGGATCCAATCCAGTCTTTTCGAGTCTTCGCTGCCAACCCCTTTGATGCCGACGTTGGTCGACGTATTAAAGAACCAGGACTCGACCGCGTTGACCGTCGGATTCAAGGCCAAACTTTTGATGATGCCATAGGCTTCATCCCAGCCACCACCGTCGGCGCCGGGAATCGAATCGCGACGAGGGTAGGTAATCTCGGAAGCGACTTCGACCCCCTCGGTACCAGTCACCTCGGCATCCGATTCAATCACAGCTTGGCTGGAGTTGTTTAAAACTGCCACCACTGTCGCCACTGCCACCGCACTGCTTTTGCTGTGATCCACCGCCGATTCACCTTTTGAGCTTTGTTTCGCCAAACCGGCATTTGCAGAAGCGTGGATTTTTTCAGTCAGATCACTCGTTACAGCGACATTACCTTCGGCCCCGATCGTAGCTGTATTTCCAATGACTGATTGAACATCGTTCTTGACATCCAAGATCGATACACCGAACGTCGCGGAGAATCGATTGACTTTATCTGCGAGGTGCTCGGGAGTTCTCTCGGTTATCTCATGATCAATCGCGCTGGGCCCCTCAGCTTTTTCTTTCGAGAACCACCTGGACTTGGCCGACTTGGCACCGTCAGTGTAGTAGCCCAGCATTGGACGACCACCGATCCCAGCGGAAGCAGTCACCGAGTCCCCTGATTCCAGCTCCGTGCTGATCTCCAACTCCAAAGCCTCGGGGATTGCCGTAAGCGATTCCTCCGCCCCCGTCATGATCGTGGATGGACCGGTTCTCAGATCGAGCGAGGAAGAGAGTGACAACAGAACAGGAGGGTTAGCCATCGCATCGACCGCGCTACCCGCCAAGCCCACAATGAGCATGTCAGCATCCAACGCTTGCGGATTGACCACCGCATAGTAGGTCTGGCCATCCAGCAGCCCGAGACTCTGAAGATCCCAAGAATCATTGAAAGTAAGGGCATCGCCAGTTTCAATCGGTTGCGCAAGCCCAATGATCACCCACGGCTCAGCTTCCGTCCCACGGCCAAACACCTCGGCACTCAGGCGTGGTGAGGAGGCACGCAGCACATCCGTCAGCTCCGCAGCCGTCGCATCGTAAGCGATTGGATTCGATTCCGTTGCCTCACCGTCCACGGAAAACGTCAGCGTGAATGTGCCGCCGTCTGCATCGGTGGACACCACGTTGGCAGCATACGATGTAGAACGATAGAAAAGGTTCGTTTGAGTCGTCCCCCTTAACAAGCTATCGCTGTTCACCTCCAACTGATCAGCGTTCAACCCGCTGATCAGCCAAGGTGACTGAATCGAACCACTGCCATTCACATCCACCGAGACCCCGCTCAACACGCCGATCTCTTCGGCAACTATCGACGCATCAGCATCCCAGGCGATCGCATCCGTCGTAGACGTGGCGCCCGTTCGTGGATTAGTGATGGTAAGCGTAAACGTTCCACTGTCAGCAAACGAAAACATCTGTGTGGCCCCGGCATCCACCGAGCTGAATGTCACGCTGCCATTATCGAGCGACGTGCCATCAGCTGAAACCACAGGTGCGTCGTCGGACAGCAGCAAAGTCAGTGTGTTTTCATCGACGTCAGCACCGGTCAGGGTGAATGAATCACCGTTCGCATGAAACGTTTGACCGATCCAAAACGCGACTTGCAAATCACTGGTCATCTGCACCGACGCTTGCTGCTGGAAACGGTTGACCAGCGCAGTGCGATCAACCGTAACCTCCGAGGGAAGTAGCCCTTGGATTCGCCATGGTGAAATCGCGTTACCCATTCCACTGACAGATACCGCCAAATTCGGGAGTGCATTGAGTGCAGTAGCGACTTCATTAGGGGTCGCATTCCAAGCCAGAGGTATCGTCGAAAAGGATTGCTTGGCCGTTTCGAGAGAAGCAGACGCTGCCGAATCTCCGTCGCGGAGTTCGCTCGAATCAATCGTGATGGCATTGTCACCCATGCCTGTAATCAACCAAGGCGACTGCGACGTCCCGATGCCACTGACTAACACCGAGCCACCAGAATTTGGCAGAACATTGATCGCAGCAGCTAATTCAGTGGGTGATGCATTCCAGTCGATCGGCTCGGTCGTTTCTGAATTGTCTTGGGAATCGGTAACCGTCAAAGTGAAGGTACCGGAATCAGCGGTGATGTTTAGCTCGAACTCTCCCGAGATGCTGAGGGCAGGATCGGTGTAGTTCAAGGTAAAAGTCCCGGACACAGCATCCGATTTCAACACAGTCCCCATCTCAGCCTGCTGCAGCGTTACCGTCGCAGCAGCGTCTCCTTCGCCGAGTTGACTTGAATTAACCGTAACGTCGTCATCGCCCAAGCCTTCGATCAACCAAGGTGACTGTGGCGTCCCAAACCCACTGACCTCTACCGAGACACCGGGAAGTTGCAACGCATCAATTGCCTCGTTCAAATCATCCGACGCGGCATTCCACGCGATCGGTCCGGTAGTCCCCTGAGCACCTTGAGAATCCGTCACCGTCAACGTAAAAGT
The DNA here is from genome assembly GCA_002690925.1 of Rhodopirellula sp. Lineage (GTDB taxonomy): Bacteria > Planctomycetota > Planctomycetia > Pirellulales > Pirellulaceae > Rubripirellula. Next base: position 2,792 of record NZGD01000069.1, on the reverse strand, counting down.
GCCCGAATCTGCCGTCGTGCTCAGATCGACCGCCTCTGGATTCACCAATGCGACGATAAACTGAGGGACTGCCGGATTTGCATTGATATTGTTCACGTTGTAGGCGATGTAGGTCGCCTGATCGGTCAAGCCATTGATTGGCTTTTCCGCAACCGCGTTGTAAACCACCGAGGTACCATTGGGAAGATTCGGATCTTCCGAGAATGTCAGGCCAAGCCCCATTTCGAAGTTACCGATCGGAATCGACACCACCTGACCATTCACCTCCGCGGTCAAAGAAGCTTGGGCGTTTTGAACCGCCGGATTTGATGACTCTGCCTGCGAGGGCGTTGATGCGAGTTGAATGCTACCTTCGTTGCTCGTGTCAACAATCGCGTAGTAGGTGACTCCCTCACCAAGGGTTGCGATGCTGTTATTTAGCCCCGCATGAAAAACCAGTGACTCACCCTGTTGCACTGGCACGGTGGGAGGCGTCGCAACCACTTCATTGGTCGACGAATCAATCGCGATCGTGGAAAGGTCTACCGAATCCTCGGTCGAGTCATAGGAACTGATTGGGTACAAGATCCCCGATGCGTTTTCCAAATACGAGGCACCATTGAGCGCAATCGGATTGCCTGAACTGTCGAGCAACTCGATAGCAAGCGGATACTGTTCGACGAAAGGCGAATCCACTGTCGCAACGGTGTAGGTACCCTCAGCTAGCGGAGCCAACAAGTTGTTGTTCTGATCTTCATAACCGAGAAATCGATCGGCTGACGATCGGTAAGTCACAACATCGTTGTCTTCGTAAAGAGATTCTCCACCGAGTGTCGCCTCATAACCGAACAAGATCAGATGTCGTCCATCCGAATCGATAACGGTAATCGTGATCGGAGCCGTCACATTGGTGCGGGCATTGGTCAACGTCGGAAAAGCAGCGCCAAACAACATCGGTTCATTGTTGGTCGCATCTTCTGCAGTTGCAGCAAATTGAAGCTGGTAGGTTTCGTTGGTCGTATCACTGTTGACAATCAGGTAATACACCGTGTCGGGAATCAGACCGGGAATTGTGCCGCTATCGGCACTTGTGAACAGAACAGCGTCCGCCGTTTCGTAATCAGTTGTCCCAGCAAACTGCACCGAACTGTTTGTGAAGTCGACCTGCAACGCAGGATTGAAATCGAGTGCATCTGGCAAGGTTTCAGATTCGTCCACCGCCGTTTCACGCGTCAGGGTAATTTCTCCATCCACCACGGCTGAAATGGTGCCGTCGGTGTAGGTAAATCCAGCTGCCGCACCAACGACTCCATCTCGGTAAGCGGTCGCCTTCACCGAGTTACTATTGTCATCTTCCCCTGTCGCTTCCACTTTGACATTTCCGGAACTGCTGATCAGAGAATTCTGATCTACATGAACCGTTGATGTCGTCCTCAGCTCAGTAAGCCCAAAACCGATCGCCACCGATGAAGGATTTGTGTTACTGAGTCCGTTGTTGGTGACCGCATTGACTTCGAGCTCAATCTCGTTTTTGACTTCCGTTGAGACTTCAACTCCGTCGCCCGAAATGATGGTGTCGAGAATATCAATCGTTGCGGTAGCATCGGTGAAGAAAAAACCTGCGGCCCCACCACCTTTATCGAAGCCTATTCCTTCGCCCGCTTTCTCTCCTGTCCCGACAACCCGGTTCCATACCGCTTTGCCCTTTGCGTTGGCTTCGGCAATCGCCGACACAGTGACTTCACCACCTTCTGAAATCAAGGTCACGTTCTGAGTCGTCACCTCAGCCAACGGGTTCCAAACCTGAACTGATACCGGCAACGTAAACAAGTCGGGCTTTCCCAATAACTCCATCACAACCGGATAGATATTCTTGAAATACGTGTTGGCTCCAATGTTATATTTGTCGTTGATACCGGCTTCCGCCGTGATTGACACACCTTCCGCGCCACTAATCAGTACTTCTTCCGACTCACCTCCAACGGTCACTTTCAATTGTCCCGAACCAAGCGTCAACAAGTCCTGGATTTGGTCGAGCGCGCTGATCCCAAAGTTCAATCGTTTGTGAACTGCCTCCAGTGTGATTTCTCCTCCACTACTCACAATGTCGGCGGAAACATCGATTGATTTGTGCGAGGTGACCTCAATCCCGCCAGATGCTTGCAACTTGGCGCCAATGGTAATCTTGTCGTCGGCATCGACAGTGACCCCTCCTTCACTGCTGACAACGTCAGCGGAAATGCCAATTGCCTGTTCCGCGGTAATCTCAATTTCAGCGGCTGCCAACAGCATCCCCCCGATGGTGATTTCGTCATCGGCATCTAACGTGATCCCATCCTCATCACTGGTGATTGCCTGATTGATCGTCAGCGACTGGGTACTGTTCAGACGAATAGAACCCGTTGTGCTGATGACCTCCGCATTGACGGTGATTGGCTGAGTCACATCAATGTTGATGGAACCCTCGTAACAGATCGGCACACTAATTTGTAACGGAAGAGATGCCTCGGTAAGGTTGTAATCACCGGCGATTGGCTCCGCGCCGCCAGGACAGGCAGTCAACAGCAGACGATCCTCAAGTCTTTCCAAACCAACTCTTTTACGTCGCCTCGCAGCCCGTAGAGAGTTTCTGGCGCGGAGGCGGCGTGACCGGCTGTCTCTAGTTCGTAGCTTCATGGGTCAATGTCTAATAACGACGGAAATTGTCTAATAACGACGGAAATTAAATGGCGGGCGGCGGAACAGAAAAAAATATTCAGCACGCAAAGAGAGGCGAAGATTGTACCATGTGTTGAAAAACACAAGCAAAAACG
>NZGD01000068.1 GCA_002690925.1 Rhodopirellula sp. | reverse complement strand
CACAAGTGACACTTACAATACAACCAAACAGCAACCTCGCACTGCTGAACTCAACAGAAGTTTCATCACCAAATTGTCAAAGATCGGTAAACCGCGAGGGCCGATGGTTCTGCCTTCGATCCGGAGATGTGAGGCAGTCGGGTGACTCGCGGTTGGTCCCGTAATATGCGGGACAATGTGTTTTTCGTCAACCGGTCAAAGCTTGGAAAGTTGAAAAACTTTTTAACTCAACTCAGTCTTGTGGTTCGCCAAAATTGCTCTTCGAAGAGCGTGGCTGCCACAGCGACGAGGCGGAAAGATAGAGGTCCTCACGCCTGATGGCAAGAGCCGTTTGCAAGTTTCTGATTAAAAACTGGAAACGGCTGTCACTGTGTGTAGTCATCGGTCGCGGTTTTGATTTAACAGTAGCAAGAATTGCGGGGTTTTGTCGTTTTTTTGCCTTCAAGAAGCATTTCGACGTTCGGAAAAACTTTGCCGAGTTTGATGGCAGAATCGGTCGCGGGCGAGATACTGCTTCCCGGTTTGGCGCGCTTTCTGCACTATCTGACGCGGGTTTGCTTGAGTTGCAAATCATTACTCCCTTATTCGAAGTAGCAAAAACCGCCTCTCCATGGCCATGACTGCCCTGTTGGAGACGCTGAAAGACACTCAGAATTGTGAATCGGTTTGCGTTCAAGCTGGCAGCGTGGCTGCAGTAATGCGGCGAGCTGTGACGCTGTTGTTCTGACGCGTTGATTAGTCACTCGTTGTATGGTGATGCGTTGAAACCGAGTTGCGGAAAAATCGTTCGCGAAATAGCGAAACAAGAGAGCCAGAATTCGAGTGGATGATCACGAAAATACGAACTGGTGGGGATGGCTGACCCGTGTCGCCCCCTCTTTGGTGCCAAATCGCAAGCCCGGCGGCGATTCGCAAGAGGCAGCGGTGATGCCCAGGCTTAGACCACGGTGCCCTGCTTTTTTCGCTACTGCAAAGACGTTTTCACGGCTAAGTAGGCTTCCAAGCCGGCTAAAAACGTGATTTGCCGCTGTCAGCCGGCTGATTTCTTGCTCGCACGATGCATTTGCCTAGTCGGGTCCTGTTTGCCAGCCCGATGTATTTCGCTTCGGGCGGACAGGTCCGTCAAAAGCAGGCGGAGTGGTCTGATTTGCAGGTTCGACGACGTGCTGTGTAAAGCTTTTGCCTTGGGCTAATCATGAAGGTCTCGGCACCTTCGGACGCTTGAAGATAGTGTTGTTTGGCGAACACCATCTGTTTCTGTAAATCACCGCCCATCCGGACCGGCGGTATAGGTCGTTCACGATTGCGTTATCACCGATGGCTGCGGCTTTTGGCTATCGAGTGGTTGTTGTGCATGCTTGTGTGTCGGTCCACGCCGCGGAAGGTCTCGGTCATAGCCCAATGTTTCAAAATGCCTCTCCCGCTCCGCATTCGCATGTCCTCATTCCTTGAGTTCATGTTCAATTGCATGGGTACGAGTGCATGAGTACGAGCGAAGTTGTTTCACTGCTAACTGCGTGATCGCTGCACAAGAACGATAAGACACAATATGCTGGCTGGAGAGAAGTTGATCGCATGCATTGCTTCCTCGGTGTAGATCAGGCTGGCATCCCTCCCCTGTCGTTGCAGCCGGAAGGTGATTGAATCCACTACCGCAACCGACGTGTTTTGAGTTGAAGGTGCTATTCGCTTCGCTAAGCAGAAACAGTGTTTGCTCAGAAAGGCAAAGGGTTAAGGCTGCCACTGCGAATCTGATGATTCGTCATGCTCCATGATCCCTCCGCTTCTGAGAACCATTCTTTAAGGCGGGCTCATGCTGGGTAACGCAGGTTTGCACAATTCCGAACGACGATTTGGCGTTTTTCACTAGCGAGGTCAGTGGAGACGCGTGCTGTTCGTGCTGCTATTGAATCCGCCAAGATCGATTGTTCGTTTATCGCCGCGCTGCAAAAGGAGTTCGAGATCGCAAGCACGATGCTTTGGCTAGCCGGTCGGCCTTGGTGGTTAGGTGGTGAACTGTTGAGCACAATTCAAGGTCTTAGGGCTGTTTCGATGGAAGGCAAAGTTGGAATGCGTTGATTGATTTGCTGTTCACAGATGTTTCGTCGAGGAACGCGGGGATGGCATTCGTGGGATGATGTGTCGGTTGCGAGGGTTGTGCCAGCACATTTTGGGTTGATGTTCAGCACAAGGGGTGTGGTTTGCGGGTAACGCGCAAAGCAATTGCTTGAGAAGCTTGTGGGGCGGTTCTACGGGTTGCGGGCTTTGGATGCTTTGATAGTTAGTTTCGGGCGGTGCACGTTACCTGTTTTTGTACTGTAGTCGGCGTATGTCGACGATGTTTGTTCGTAGTGGGAGGCCCATTGCACGCCCCGCGAAGGCGTGCTTCTCTAATTGCTGCACGGACTGTCTTTCAATGACCAATCCATCGGAAGCCGATCGCGATCACAGTGTTGATCAAAAACTTGATTCGCTGATTTCTCGCATTCAATTATTGGGTGGAGAAGGTAAGCATCCAGCTCAGGCGTCGAAGCCAGCGGCAGGCAACGTAAAGCCTTCGGAGGCAGTCTCTCAGGGTGAGGTGTCCGAGGGAGCGAGGGGGGATGAGGGCGTGACGAAAAATGTCGTTCCCGTCGGAGTATCCGCCCAGAGTCTTAATGTAGATAGACGTAACGTGCAGGCTCGTTCCGTACCACTTTCTTCAGCACCTCGTAAAGCACGTCCGGTCCGATCGGGGCGCCAGATTCCCGGTGGGCATTTGCCTGATGGCTTTACGCCGAGTATTGATGAGCCATGGAGGCCAAGAGAACCAGTTGATTTGCGTAAGGCGGGGGTGAACGAATCACTGCTCGAAGCGGTGATTTATCGCTTCTTGGTGAATGTTGGAGAAGCCGAGGGGCGAGCGATTGCTGATCAGGTCAAGTTGCCGTTTACTATGATCGAGGGCCTTTTGAGCCGTTTGAAAATGGAGCAGCATGTTGCCTACAAAAGCGCGACCGCGACGCACGACTATGTGCATGTGCTGACTGAAACCGGCCGGAGGATCGCGCGGAGTCATGTGCGGGACAGCACCTACTTCGGGGCCTGTCCGGTTTCATTGTGTGACTACATCGAAAGTGTGCGTTATCAAACGATCGATGGGCAGCGCCCGCGGAAAGTCGATCTTCAGCACGCGTTTCGAGATTTGTTGGTCAGTCCGGCGATGCTTGAGAAAATCGGCCCTGCAGTTGCGAGTGGTCGGGGTATGTTTCTGTTTGGTGCTCCAGGCAATGGGAAAACTTCGATTGCAGAGCGTATGGCATACGCATTTGGCAAATATGTCTGGATACCTCGTGCGATTGATGTTGCAGGGGAAGTTTTACGCATTTACGACCCCATGTGTCATCACAGTTCTATGCCAGAGTCTGGTGGTGGTTTGTTGGACAATGGCAGCTTTGATAAGCGATGGGTACGCATTGAACGGCCAACAATTATCGCCGGTGGTGAACTGACGATGGACATGCTTGAGGTGCAGTACAGTTCTGACACCAATACAAGTGAAGCGCCTTTGCAGGTAAAAAGCAACTGTGGCATTCTTGTGATTGATGACTTCGGTCGACAAAAAATGCGTGTTGACGAATTGTTGAACCGATGGATCGTTCCGCTGGAAAAGCGGTACGATTTTTTGACTATGGCTAGCGGGAAAAAAATACAAGTCCCTTTCGATCAAATGGTGGTGTTTAGTACCAACTTGGAGCCCAGGGACTTGGTGGACGATGCTTTCTTGCGGCGTATCCCCTACAAGATTGAAGCCGTTGATCCGACCGAGGACGAATTTCGAACTCTGTTCAAAGTGATCTGCAAGAGTACGGGGGTTCCATACCGCGCGGGGCCAGTCGATTATCTGATCGAGACCCACTACCGCGCCGTCGGACGTCCCATGCGGATGTGCCAGCCCAGAGACCTTTTGCTCCAAGTTAAGAACTATTGCCTGTATAACGAGTTGGAACCTGATCTCAGCAACGAGTATTTTGATTTTGCCTGTGACAATTACTTCTCTGTAATGTAGCAATGCAGCGTAGCAATGCAGTGATTCTGTGCACTGGGGAAGTTCGCTGTGCAGTGCAAAGCTTCGCTGTAATCGAAAATGCTGTAATCGAGCCTGTCGACTGTCGCTATACAGAAAAACTGTGCTTGGCTTTCATGACTCTTGTTTTCCAGCCTGCTGCCAAAGACCTCAGCACATGCTCGCCTCTCACTGGGCCTGGCCGGCAGGCAAGTGAGGATGAGTTCTCAGCGCCGGGTGTGCGTTCTTTTTATAAGACTCGATGTGTTTGCTCCTTGACTGCGGTCCCCACTCAGCGGGTGAGGTGGATGAACGCATCCCTCTGCGTCTTCTTTTTGGCAACGCACAAGCTTGTGTGGGTTAGCAGGCGTGAGGTTTCTCTCTAGACTGTGGTGGTATCGGCCGTCAGTTGCGCGGGCGAGTGTTCGTCGCGAAACGAGTGTTGGACCCCCTTATGTCCAGTTTTCCAGTTTTCGATCCTGCATCGCCGCAGGCAGAAGCGATTCGCGATCTGTTTGTGCATGTGTTGTGGATAAGCGGCGCCATTTTTTCCATTGTCGCTGGCCTGATCTGCATCGCGATCTTCAAGTTTCGCTCCAAAGATAAATTGCCAACTCAGGACTTCGGCAGTCATCGCAAAGAGATCGCCTGGATTGTTGCGCCTGTCATTGTTGTGTTGTGGATTGCGGCCATCAGTGCCAAGCTCGTTCTGACGTTCAACGCCGTGCCAATAGCTCACCCGCCCGGTGAGCAGGTCGCTGACCTGATCGTCACGGGGCACCAATGGTGGTGGGAAATCGAGTACGCAGGCACCGACATCGTCTCTGCCAACGAGATACATATACCTACTGGCAAACGATTACGTGTTCAAATTTCTTCGGCCGACGTGATCCACTCGTTTTGGGTCGCTCGTTTGGCACGCAAAATGGATGCTATTCCCGGTCGTGAAAATTACATTTGGCTGGAGGCAGATGAGCCTGGCGTGTACCAGGGAAGGTGTGCCGAATTCTGTGGGACGCAGCATGCTTGGATGAATTTTCTGGTTCACGCACATACCCCGGCCGAGTACGAAGAGTGGCTTTCAAAGGAGAAGGTTGTTCCGCCGGCACCGACCAATCCAATCGCTCTCGCTGGGAGAAAAACATTTCTGTCCCTGACCTGTTCACAGTGTCACGCGATTGCCGGCACCAAGGCAGACCGTTCGATTGCGCCTGACCTAACTCATCTTGCCAGTCGGGGTGAACTGGCTGCTGGTGTGTTGAAGAATACACCAGAAAACCTGAAGCTCTGGTTGAAGAATCCTGCGGCTTTCAAGCCGGGGTGCAAAATGCCTGATTTTAAACTCACGGACCAACAACTGAATGAGCTTGTGGCATATTTGGAGACGCTGAAATGAGCGATTCTGAACCAGGTTCCTCGAATGATTTGGCAAATGCTGATTGTTTGACAACCGCTGTCGGTCTTCACGAGCGATCGCCATCCACCGGGAGTCTCTTGTCCTGGGTCAGCACTGTTGACCATAAGAAAATCGGAATCCTGTATATCTGTACGGCTTTCGTCTTTCTTGCCATTGGTGGTTTGGAGGCGTTATTGATCAGGGTGCAGTTGTTGTTTCCGAACAACACCTTTTTGTCGCCCGATCTTTTCAACCAGATGTTTACCATGCACGGCACCACCATGGTTTTTCTTGTAGGCATGCCTGTGTTGGTCGGTTTTCAAAATTACTTTGTGCCACTGATGATCGGTGCTCGCGATGTTGCCTTTCCGCGACTCAATGCGATGAGTTATTGGTTGCTTCCCTTCGGTGGTATTCTGCTTTATTTCAGTTTCATCACCGGGCAGGCTCCGGATGCGGGGTGGTTCAGCTATGCCCCCCTATCAACCAAGCCATATAACTTGATGCCGGCCCAAGACTATTGGATCATCGGTCTGATCTGTCTTGGCGTTGGTTCGGTTGCTGCGGCTATCAATATTTTCGTCACCGTTTTGCAGTGCCGTGCACCCGGCATGAGTTTGCAGAGGGTGCCGTTGTTTGTTTGGATGAGTCTGATGACTGCAATCCTCACAATTCTCGCTTTGCCTGCTTTGAATTCTGCCTTGGCAATGTTGTTGATTGATCGATTGCTCGGAGCGGCTTTTTTTGAGCCTGCGAGAGGTGGATCTGCCGTGCTCTGGCAACACTACTTCTGGGTTTTTGGGCATCCCGAAGTCTATATTCTGATTTTACCTGCCTTTGGCATGATCTCGGAAGTGATTCCGGTCTTTTCGCGAAAGCCAATTTATGGCTATGCGTTTGTCGCTGGTTCCAGCGCAGTCATCGTCTTGCTGAGTTATGGCGTTTGGGCGCACCACATGTTTGCGGTTGGCCTAGGGATGGGGGCGGACATGTTCTTTGCCGTGGGCACCCTGCTTATCGCACTGCCAACAGGTTTGAAAGTGTTTAACTGGACGGCGACAATGTGGGGCGGATCCATTCGCTTGACTACCGCCATGATGTTTGCCGTTGCCTTCCTGCTGGAATTTGTGATTGGTGGTTTGACGGGTGTCATGTTTGCCGCTGTGCCCATCGACTGGCAGTTGACGGATACCTATTTTGTGGTGGGGCATTTCCATTATGTTCTGATTGGCGGAACAGTCTTTGGGCTGTTTTCTGCTACGTATTACTGGTTTCCCAAGATCACTGGTCGAATGTTGAGTGAGCGTCTTGGGAAATGGCAGCTTTGGTTGTGGGTTTTCGGTCTCAATGCGACGTTCCTGTCACAGCATGTGCTGGGAGTCATGGGGATGCCGAGACGCGTTTATACGTATGCAGATAACCCGGGTTGGATGGCTCTCAATGCATTCGCAGGGGCTGGGGCAGTTGCCATGGCAATTGGTACGCTCGTGCTGCTATTGAATATCTGGGTCAGTCTTCGCCGGGGCGAAAAGGCAGGTGACAACCCTTGGGAAGCATTCACGCTGGAGTGGGCGACGACTTCACCACCGCCTCCCGAGAACTTTGCGGTGATCCCTGAAGTCTCGAGTCGACGACCTGTCTGGGATCTCGACCATCCCGATGCGGTAGACGGGCAGAAGGAGCAGACGCCTGCTGACAGCGGTTGGCGGCCCGACAAGGCGGTCACCAGTGTCTGGGCATTTGTCGCTTCGGAGGCTGTGTTTTTTCTTCTGTTACTGGTCGCCTATGTCGTATTCAATACAAACCTGGTCGGGGAGATAACGTCCGCTTCTGTGCTCGACGTGACGCGAACGGCGTTCTTCTCAGTTGTTTTGCTTGGTAGCAGTTTTACCCTCTGGAAAGCTGAGGCTTTTCTGAAGTCCGGGAAGCTTTCGCAGTTCCGCTTGTGGTTGGCCTTGACCATTGCATTGGGTGCCCTTTTTATCGGCGGGCAGGCGATTGAGTATTACGGTTTGATCTCAAGCGACGTGACTGTCAGTGACAATCTATTCACCGCAACGTTTTTTACGGTGACTGGTTTTCATGGATTGCACGTCATCGTTGGGTTAATTGCACTGACAGTTGTGTTTGTATTGGCCGTGAAGCAGGATCGTAATGTTCTTCACGGAACAACGTTGAAAGCCATTGGAATCTATTGGCACTTCGTGGATGTCGTTTGGATTGCCGTGTTCTGCATCATCTATATGGGGTTCATGCAATGATCGAATTGATCAGCGATAGGGCACTGTGGAATTGGTGGTCGCCTGTTTGGTTCGTCGCAGCAACGGTCGCCATCACTTACGGTCGGTATCCTGGCTGGACGAGTCTTTCGAAGACTTTCTGGTTAGTTTCTGGCTTGTCGGTGTTGGTGTTCGCTTTTGTGTCTCCCCTCGGCGTGCTTGCTGACGGATTCCTGTTCAGCGCTCACATGATTCAGCATTTGCTATTGCTTTTGGTAGTGCCTCTTTGTCTTGTGTTGAGTTTACCGCTTCAAAATGCTCGGGGCACGACTTCGGCGGCTGTAGATGACCGTTCTTTGCGGCAGAGCATGCGATGTGTGGCCACGAGTCCGCTTGCCGGCTGGTTCTTGGGGTTGGGCGCGATGTGGTTCTGGCACGTTCCAGCCTTTTGTAGTGCAGCGACAGAAAATTACATGCTCGGTGTGTTGCGAACAGTCACTTTTCTTGCTTCGGGGGTATTGTTTTGGTGGCCGATCTATTCGCCGCTTACCCAGGCTCGGTTGCCCGCCAGTAATGCCGTTGTCTATTTGTTCTCAGCTTGCCTTGGGTGCACTTTACTGGGGATCTATATCACGTTCACGACGATCACGGTGTGTCCCGCTTTTGCAAGCCCGCAGGAACGACTTGCAATCATGATCGCGTTGCATGATGCAGGAATGAACGCTTTAGTTGATCAACAATTGGGGGGACTCTTGATGTGGGTACCACCCTGCTCTCTTTATGTTGCCGCGATCGTCAGTGTTTTGTGCCGCTGGTATTCGGTTGATCCGAATGAGGAACTTGGTTTGTCAGTGACCCGAACTGTGGAGACGCGATGATGAACGAGCAGCAAGAAAAAGCGGCCGATGCTCGGGTCGATCCAGAGCATGATGGCAGATCAGCAGCGGTTTCCATGGCAGAACCAGACCTTGGAAATGCATCAGCAAAGATAGACGCAAAGAAAAGTCCCACCAGTTCAGGTGGTGCAGTTGCAGGGGAGCCCCAGCCAACTTATGTACCAGCTGCGCTGGCGATGGGGATCATGATGTTGTTGTGGGGTATCTTGACCAATTGGATCATGTCAGCCGCGGGGGCGTTCGTCATGGTCTGGGCAATCACTGCTTGGATCCGAGAAATGTACGAGCCGTGAGCCGCTTATTCAGGACGCCCGCAATCATTGCGAATGTGTGCTTCAGTGATGGCGTGAAATATCACTGGTTCGTTGGTGTTGGATTTGTTTTGCTTCATTTAAAAAGTTGAAAGAGACCAGTCGTGTGCGAAAAGGCAAACGAGAATTCCCAGTGTGCTGCGGACCGCCGTTCTTTCTTGAATCGTTTGAGCTTGGGGCTCGGAGGGCTGGTTGGTGCCGCTATGTCATTGCCGCCGATTGCCTATGTGTTGTCACCCTTGGTGGGTAAGCCTCCCCGTAAGTGGCGAGATGTTGGCGGGTTGGCGGAGTTTCCGATCGGCGAAACCAAACTGGTGCAATTTCAGGATGCGACTTCAACTGCGTGGGCAGGAGACACAGCAATGACCGGTGCGTGGTTACGGCGAATAGGCCAAGATCAGTTCATCGCGTTCTCCGTCAACTGTAGGCATTTGGGCTGCCCTGTCCGGTGGGTAAATGACGCAAAGCTGTTCATGTGCCCCTGTCATGGGGGGGTCTACTACGAGGATGGTGCCGTTGCTGCAGGGCCTCCTCCGGAAGCTCTCGCCAGATATCCAGTGAGAGTTGTCGATGGCAAAGTCGAAGTCGAAACGTCTCCTATCCCGCTCACAACCAATGACTTGGCATGAAGTTGATCAAAAGTATCCTTGACTGGCTTGATGATCGTTCGGGATTTTCGGATGTGGTCATGCCAATGTTGCGCCACATCGTTCCAGATAGTGCCAGATGGTGGTATGTGTTTGGTAGCGCAACACTGTGTGCTTTTGCGGTGCAGGTGATCTCTGGCATTGCTTTGGCAACCACGTATGTGCCGGGCGGTGAGGCAGCCTATGAGAGTTTGCTGTATATCACGAATGAGGCACCGCTTGGTAATTTGTTGCGTGGCATGCACTATTACGGGGCAACTGCAATGGTGGTGCTCGCCATCATTCACATGACGCAGGTGTTCCTGCATGCAGCCTATAAATATCCGCGTGAATTGAATTGGATGAGCGGCGTGGTGCTGCTGTTTGTTGTCTTGGGTATGTCGTTTACTGGACAACTGTTGCGCTGGGATGCCAATGGGGTCTGGTCGGTTACCGTTGCTGCGGAAATGGCTGGACGGGCACCGCTGGTTGGTCCGGTGATCGCGCACGCGATTCTGGGGGGCGAAACTGTTGGTGGTTCCACGTTGACTCGCTTTTTTGCGATCCATGTTTTTGTCTTGCCAGGACTGATTTTTGCCGGCGTTGGATTACACCTTTGGCTTGTTCTAAGGCACGGGATTTCAGAAATGCCCAAGATTGATGAGCCAGTTGATCCGGCAACCTACAAAGAAGAGTACGAAGCTCGTTTGGAGAAGACTGGAGTCCCGTTCTGGCCGATTGCTGCGTGGCGAGATGCCGTGTTTTCCATCGCGGTCATGGCGGTGATTATCGGCTGCGCTTTGTTCTTTGGACCTCCAACGCTTGGGACATCCCCTGATCCGAGTGACATCAATGCCAATCCAATGCCAGATTGGTATTTCTGGTGGTATTTTGCCATCCTTTCCATGCTGCCGCCGCAGTTGGAGACCTTTGTGATTCTTGGCTTGCCTGTGGTTGGTCTGCTTGGTTTGATCATTGTTCCCATGTTTTCGAACAAAGGAGACCGCGCACCGTCGCGGCGTCCGTGGGCAATGGGCACGGTTGTTTTTGGCTTCACTGCCTTGGTGGTATTGACCATTTACGGCTACAAAAAACCTTGGTCACCGGATTTTGGAGTCAAGCCCTTGCCGGCATCAGTGGTAGGGGCCAGCTACCCTGCGGTAGTGCACGGTGCTGAGTTGGTGCACCAGAAAGGGTGCATGTATTGTCACGAAATTGATGGATACGGAGGTCATCGTGGACCCGGCTTGAGTGATATTGGGCAACGCTTGACGAAGCCTGAGTTGATCATTCGTATCAATAACGGCGGGTATAATATGCCCTCGTTTGCTGCCTCGCTGACTGCGGCTGAATTGACTGACATGGTTGCTTTTCTGGAGACCCGACGCGGGTCGAGCGTGGGAATGGACTCGGCTTCTTCAAGCACTCTTGAGAGTGAGTGATCGCCAACGCAGTGTCTCATGCGTTGTGTGTGGCAACAGGTTTTCGCACTCAGTGATGGGTTGAATTCCAACTTCTGTACATGATGCAGGAAGAATGGGCGGCATAGCATTTGGCTATGGTCATACCGCTAAAGGCGTTAAGTGCATCTAGCCACTTGCATCAAAAGGTACCGTGCTTTTGGTTTGTAAGATTTTTTTCTTCGGTTGCCGATTCTTGGATTTTGGAAACGCCAGCAATTAGGTTTGCGTGGCTTGTTGCCGCCGCATATTGAGCCACTGGAAGTGCATTCTGAACGCTAATATGAGGCTTGCAGGGAACAACAGGCCGACTTGATAAACACGTTCTCTTGTGGCCACTGCAGGATGAAAACAAGACGCGGTACTATCGCCTCTGGTGGCTTCATGTTTCCAAAATGCTGCCGATTGTGTACACGCCTTTCAATCGGACTAGCGTGCCAGCGTTTGCCGCTGCCCGAGAGGCGTTTTTTCCTGTACTGATCGCGATTCGCTGTCGGGAATACTTACCAATGCCCCCGATCAAGTGGGCATCATTGTGGTGACAGTTGTAGCAGCTTCTTTTCCGTATCAGGCGTCCGATTCGCCCTCATCCGGCGCATCAGGAACTGCCGGATCTTCGGGGGCCCGTTTGCGAAGTTTGCGTTGCAGAGAACGGCGATGAATCCCTAGCCGCCTCGCCGCCTCGCTGATATTGCCTCCGCAATCCGATAAAACTCGATGAATGTGTTCCCACTCATTGCGAGCTAGCGATGGGGCTGGAAAGGCAACTGCGCCATCAGGAACAGAAGGTTCATCGCCCCGCATGAAGGCTGAAAGAATGTCATCAGCATCTGCCGGTTTGCTAAGGAAGTTGACCGCTCCGGCGCGAACGGCATCGATTGACGCTGGGATACTACCAAAGCCTGAAAGTATGATGATTCGAGTGTCAGGCGCTATGTCTAAGAGCTTTCGTAGCAGCTCCAATCCACTCTTGCCTGGCATTCGTAGATCCAGAACCGCCAGCTCCGTTGGGCGTTTACGAAAAACCTCGATCGCTTCTTCGTAATTCCCCGCCGTTTCGACTCGGAAGCCCCGCTGCTCCATTGCCGTCGAAAGTCGTTCTCGTAGAACAAACGTATCATCAACTAACAAAATGCTGGTCGCACCAACCGTGGTGGAATCGTGAACCGGAGTGGATTCAGGTATTGGTTCGATCATCGTCGCTTGATTAATCTTTTGTGAGACGGACTACCTCTGCTACGCATTCTAGCTGTTTGGCGACAATGGGCGCAGATGAGAAGGGAAAACACGATAGTTTTCAACCATTCCGCCGCCTTGAGCGGCTATTCAGGCTGAATTGGCGAGTTTTTTTGCTTTTCCAGTGGGATCGTCACTACCGCTTCGGTGCCCTCGCCTAACGCTGATCGAAACTCAAGTTGCCCACCCAGTTTTGAAATCACATTTCGCGTCAGAAACAGTCCAAGCCCAATGCCTCGCCCAGGCTCTTTGGTTGTAAAGAAAGGGTCAGAGGCACGCCCCAGTACTTCCTGGCTCATTCCTTGCCCAGAATCGATGACCGAGATTTGTAGGTGCTCGGAAATGAGTTGTGGCTCCACTCTGACACGTCCCGTTTCTCCACTCGCGTCCAGGCCGTTGTGGATGAGATTGCGGACAGCTTGAGCTACAGCCTCTTGAGGGACCCACAACGCTTGCCCCTCTACGACCGCGGTGCCATCCGTGACATCAACGCGGTGTGGATCGCGAACACCTTCCAACGTCTGATCAATGAGGTCGCCCACGGTTGTTTGGTCCCAACGCTGCGCCATGGAGTCGCCGGCCGCAGACCTCATTCGATGAAGGATCTGACGGCACATATCTAATTCGCTATCGATCAGCTTTAGGTCTGTGTCGACTGATTCCGGTTTCTCCCAACCCTCCAAGTGTCGTGAAAGTTCTCGCACAATCACATCAATCGTGGAAAGCGGTGTTGCCAGTTCGTGGGCTGCGCCGGCAGCAAGGGTGGTCAATCCTTCAAGTCGTTGGCTATCGGCTTGTTCTGCCTGCGAGCGGAGCAATTGCCTCTCGCGTTGCTTCAGTTCTCCCGCCGTCTGTGTCACAAAATAAGTGACGACACTGGAGCAGGTCGCAAAGGCGAGCATCAAACCACCGGTCTGGATGTCGAACCCATGTGGTTTGAAAATATCCAGTCCATCAACCGGTATCGAGTCGTTGAGCAGGAATGTGTAGCCCGCAATGGCAGTCACGGTCAGGCTCCAAGCTGCTTTGGGGCGGATCATAACACCACCGACAGCAAGATTCACAAAGTAGAAAAAGCTGAACGGGTTACCGGCACCCCCGCTGAAATATAGCATCGCGGTCAACGTCAGTAGATCCAGTAACATCAACGCCAAAGCGACGCCTTGGAGTTTTTTCGATTCAATATCCCTGTGCCAGTTCTTTTGCATCTCAACGGCGCCATCGATACCCCCATGGCTGACCGGAGCGACCGGTTTCAATGTGTACAGCCAGATTCCGTAAAAGGTGTTGGTCACTGCGGTCAAGGCTACCAAGCCGAGAAGCGGTGAGTAGGGAAGTTCAACTTGACTCAGTGAACCTGCGGTGAGGATCGTAAGCAATTGTCCCGCAACCGCAAACCAGCGTAGCAATAAGAGCCACGTTGATGATCCAAATCTTGCTGGCGCGATCAGGGGCAGCAGGTCACGGCTTGATCGCAGAAGCGTGTTTCGGGGCTGGATGGTGTCCGTCACTTGCCACGATCTTTCTATCGGTTGGTTTGCCGGTAATCACGGTGCTTTGTGATGCAAAAAATCATCACTTTACTTTGCTTCACGACGTGTAAGCTCGTCTCTCAGTTCGGCTGCCAGTTCATATTGTTCGTCAGCAACGGCGTCTGCGAGTTTTTCCAATAGCGTTTGACCAACGGCGTATTCAGTTCGCAGGGATTCACGAAGTTCGATGAGTCGTACGACTAATTCATCGGATTCATAATGTTCCTCGGCCTCGTGTTTTTCGAAAAACTTTTGGATCGTCTCCAGTCCGGAGTTGATTGCCTGGATGGCTTCTTCGGCAGTGTTTTCCTCCAACGAACCCAAGGCGTCGGCTTGCGTGCGGTGAAAAAGAACGAATGGGCGGTATTGTTCGTGTGTTCCGACCCACTCCTCCTCGGGACTCATCTTCTCACTCACATCCATCAACTGCAGAGTATGGTCTGCGTCCATGACAGCGCGATGATAATACTGCAGTCGTAGCCAACAGATTCGACGGTGATAAAATTGCATGAACTCCCGATCGACCTCCATGCATTCATCCTCAGTCAGATCGCGGTCAGCATCTTTCAGTAATTCTTCCTGAAGAAATTCAAGCATCGACTGATGATCGTGGGCAAGTTCTCCATCCGGACGTCCAGTCGTTTCTAACTGCAAAACGCCCATGTCAACCCGCATTTGTATCACGTCACGACCATCGTTTCCTTTGACCAAACGTACGTTAAGAGTTGAGGGGTCGAATGCCCATTTCGAAAGTAGGTCATCGAGGTGCATTTTACGCTTCATTAATCCATCATTTGACAAGGAAACAATGAGCTGCCTCGCGGGGTGTTGATTGGCGAGGGATGCTCGCGATGCGGTAAATCGAATTGCGAATGCAACCGCACAGCCTGCTCCCAGTATAGCACTGCATGATTATTAGAGAAGGTTTGTGTGAATTGTTCGGGCGACTCAGTCATCATGTCGCGGGCGTTGCCGATTTTGTTTTTTTTGTGATTGTTGGCGTTTTTGCTCCAAACGCCGGCGTTTGCTACCCAATGTCGGGCGCGTTGCTTTTCGTGACTTGGGGGGATTCTGGCAGGAAAGTAGCATGCTGACCAACCTTTGGCGGGCATCGGCTAAATTGCGAGTTTGGTCACGATACTGCTGGCTGCTGATGACAACGTGCCCATCGCGATTGATCCGATTGGCGTAACTGGCAACGAAACGGCGACGCCAGTCTGTACGCAGTGCCACGCAGTTGCCAGGCGACCAGTGGAGCGTGACCTTTGAATTCACTTTGTTGACGTTTTGCCCCCCCGGTCCACTGCTTCGCGCGGTTGAAATTGAAATTTCGTCGCTAGGGATCGTAAGGCGTGCATTGACATATAAATCGGCCATGATTCTGTTGTAACCGATTGCTGCTTGTATTGTGAGCCGAGGCCGCCTGTTTATGGTTGCAAGTCGCTCGGCGAGCTTTGCTGATTGCAATGCCTTTGTTGACGTAACGTGATCCCATCGATTTGATCCTCACCGTGGCTGGCTGGGATGTTGTGGCTCGCTTGTTGTGTTGTGGCTCGCTGGAGAGAATGGCAAACTAGACTGCAGGCACCGTCTGTATCGGTGTTGACGGAAAGTGAACGAAATTTAAGAGGCTTCGGCGATGCGTTTAAAGTTGGCTTGTCATGCTACTTCTGGATGGATTGTGATTGCGATCCTGTTGCCATCGGTCAGTTGTTCACAGCGCAACACCACGCCCCCCGATCAGATTCGCAGTGATGAAACATCGCTAGAGCAGGTACGCAGTGATGAAACATTGCCAGAGCAGATTCGTAGTGATCAAACATCCCCAGAGCAGGTTCGCAGTGAAATACGAACCATCGAAGGATCAGAGCAAGACTGGCCCCGATTTTTGGGTAACCGATTCGATGGAAGTGTAGAAAAAACCGGTTTTTCAATCGATTGGAAGCAGCCCCCCGGCGTGGCATGGTCAATTGAAGTGGGCGATGGTTATGGGCTTGGTACGGTTTCCAAGGGCAAGTTCTTTCAGCTAGACGCGAGTAGGCAGTTCGATGTCGTGACTTCGCGACTCGTATCACGCGAGCGTTTGAGATGCTTCGACTTTATGTCTGGTGCAGAAATCTGGTCAAAGAGCAATTCGTACCAGTACAGCGATTTGCTTGGATATGAAGATGGTCCCCGTACAAGTCCCTCCGTGGTGGGTGATCGTGTCATTACGTACGGGGTCACCGGGATGCTCAAGTGCCGTGATGTTGAAGATGGCACAGAGATTTGGTCTGTTGACACCAATGCTAAATACGGGGTGGTGCAAAACTTTTTTGGGGTCGGGTCATCGCCGCTGGTGCTTGATGGCAAAGTGATCGTGATGGTCGGAGGTAGCCCGCCAGAAGATCAGGAAGTTGCTCCAATGCAACTTGATCGAGTCACCTTCAACGGAAGTGCTGTTGTGGCATTTGATCTTGATGATGGGAAGGAAATATGGCGTACCGGGGATGATCTTGCGAGCTATAGCAGTCCCAGGCCAATCAAAATCGATGGCATTGATTACGTGCTTGTGTTCGCCCGTACCGGCTTACTCCTCGTCAATCCGGTGGAAGGAAAAACTGAATGGCAATTCGAGCATCGGGCTTCTATCAGAGACAGCGTGAATGCGATGGTGCCGATCGTCAGCGGTGACGAAGTGTTCATAAGTGAATGTTATGAACTGGGAAGTGCCTTGCTGCAGGTATCAAAAACGCAGCCTCGGGTAATCTGGAAGGATCCGCCACGAGATCGTCGCCGCCAAGCGATGCGAAGCCATTGGGCGACACCGGTGCTTGTTGATGGTTTCCTGTACGGCTGCTCCGGGCGAAACGCCCCGGACAGTGATTTCCGCTGTATCAGTTGGAAGACAGGTGAGGTTGAGTGGGTTGATTCCAGAAGAATCCGTTCTTCAATTGCAAGGGTTGGCGAGCATCTTGTATTGCTTGAGGAGCGAGGCTTGATGCAGATTCTGAGGGTCAACTCCAAACGGCTTGACTTGGTCGCTGAATGGGATCTCAGTGAAGATGACGGTGCTCGGTTGGGTATCAAGTATCCCTGCTGGGCCGCCCCGGTCATCGTGGGCAAGCGGATCCTCGTGCGAGGGACCGATAGAATTCTGTGCCTCGAGTTCGCTCTCGAAAAAACGAAACCATGACCGACTGCCTGGATCGCTGCTTCGCGGTCATTCTAATTCTCCACGGGATTTAGTGTCTTGAGCAGGTTGGTTTTTTATTAGCTTCAAAGCGACGTGTGTGGTGTGTAATCATTGCTTGCCATTCTACCTTCATCGCCGTCTTGCCCGCTTTGGGGTGATCCGGAAATATACGGCGATCTGCACGCTTAAAGTTGGTTAGCTTGACGGCAAGCTAACCTCTCTTGGAAACTTCAGGGCCATTCCGCCTTCGATACTTCTCCTGTTACCATAGAGTCAGGTGGCTGGCCCGGCCTCAGTTACCGAAGGGCGATGCGATCATCGCAGAATTGACGAAAACCAAGAAACACGTGGTGTTTAGCGTGCCGAATACAACGACCCAGCGGCCAGAAACGACTGCCTCTGAAAACTCGCCGCCCCAAGCCGAAGGCGATGATCAAGCTTTCTTCGCTGATCCCAACCAGCCCACTAACGATGACGTTGATTTGCCTCGGATCGAAGAGGCAGTCCGCGCCATCCTGGCCGCAGTGGGAGAAGACCCTGATCGGGAGGGTTTGCTTGAGACGCCGGCACGCGTGGCGCGAATGTATGCAGAGATGTTCGCTGGTTTGAAAAGCGACCCCGCTCGACACTTGTCAAAGGTCTTCACAGAAGACTACGACGAAATTGTGCTTGTGCGTGACATCAGTTTTTGCAGTATGTGTGAGCACCACCTACTGCCGTTTACTGGAAAAGCTCACATCGCTTACTTGCCAAGTGGTAAGGTAGTGGGATTGAGCAAACTTGCACGGGTTGTGGAAGAGGTCGCACGACGGCCGCAGGTTCAGGAGAGGCTCACGCATACCGTTGCAGATCTCGTTGAAAACAGGTTGTCAGCTCGCGGAGTGGCTGTTGTGGTGGAGTCTACCCACAGCTGCATGACGATGCGGGGGGTACGTAAGCCGGGCAGTTTGTGCCTGACAAGTGCGATGAGGGGCATCTTCAGGGATGATCCAAAGTCCAGATCTGAGGTTCTTGGCCTGATTAATCGTCAGTCTTGAGGCTTTGAGGGCAAATTCTGTCATTCTTCGCACTGAGAGGTTGACGTGACTAGGGCTGAGCGATCGAAATAGATCGCATGGACATTGATAGACAACGCGTGCAGGACGATTTGAGAGGCATTCTCGCCGGGGATGTCGATTGTGATACGGTCACATCGCAACTGTACGCCTCGGATGCCAGTATCTATGAGATGGCCCCAATGGGGGTGATCTGCCCCCGTAACATCAGTGATGTGATAACGGCAGCGCAGTACGCATCGTCGAATCATTTGTCGGTCCATCCCCGCGGCGCCGGCAGTGGTGTTGCAGGCGAGTCACTGGGCCGCGGTTTGGTGCTCGATTTCTCTCGTTACATGCGTCGCGTTGTAGTTTCGGCAGATGACGCCCATGTGACCGTGCAAAGCGGTGCCCCGCTCTCGCTAGTGAATCGCAATTTACGTCCGCATGGGCGTTGGTTCGGTCCCGACCCTGTCACTCGTAGCATTACTACCATGGGTAGCGTGTTGGCTACGAATGCATCCGGGAGCCACTATCTTCGCAGCGGTTCAGCCAGAGACACGATTGACTCAATGCGAATCGTGACAAGCGATGGCGAAATTGTTGACTTGTCGAAACACGACATGGTCATGGAGGAAGGCACTACGGGGCGGCTCGCCAGAGGTGTGAGTGAGATATGCAACCAATTCAAAACGCTGATCAAGGAACGAGCCAAGGCCCCCAAGTCCCGAGGTGGGTACAGATTTGATGATGTCGTGGACTCCAATGGGATGATCGATCTTGCCAAATTCATGGTGGGCACGCAGGGGACACTCGGCATCATTGTCGATGCAACAGTGAGAACGGAGGCCATTCCAGCTCATCGAGGTGTGGTCCTTCTTTTCTTTCATCGTCTAGACTCGGCAGCACGTTGTGGTGTGGCTGCTCTGCGACATGGGGTGGTCGCTTGTGATTTGATGGACCGGCGGTTGCTGCAGATCGCGCGTGACACTGACCCGGCATTAGATGCAATTCTGCCGCGTGAAGCAGAGGCGATGTTGTTGGTTGAAATCCAAGGTGAATCACTGGGGGATCTTTATGATCGTTTATCGGTTATTCGCGAGGATTTATCGGTGGGCGCTGATGCAGCGTTCACGACTGTCGATACAGTCCGAAAGAGTGATCGTGACATTTACTGGGCTTTGTCACGTCGAGTAATTCCACGCTTGTATCGGCTGAAGGGACATAAGTCGCCGGTGCCATTTGTTGAGGATTTGTCTGTTCCTCCAGAGGTCTTGCCCGAAGTACTGACGGCGATTCAGGACACTCTTAAAGACAGCCAGTGTACTGCGACTGTCTTTGCGCATGTGGGACATGGGCAGTTGCACTTGCGGCCATTCCTCGACTTGGGAGATGCAAAAGATCGTGTTCGGTTGCACGACTTATCGTTGCAGATCGCTGAAGTTGTTTGGAAGTATGGAGGCGAAGTGAGTGTCGAGCACGCAGCTGGATTGAGCCGTTCGTACTTGCTACCAAGGCAGTTTGGCGAACTCTGGCAGGCGATGGGGCAAGTCAAGCGTCTGTTTGATCCGCAGCACCGATTGAATCCAGGCAAGCTGTTTGGGGCTGTTTTGCAAAAACCGAATGAAAACTTGCGTCCCGCTGATCAAACCATTGAAGTGGCGGCTGAGAATCGCGTATTGATCGAAGCAGACGAATCGGTCGTGGAGGCAGCCAAGAGCGAGGGAACTCCTGTGCCACAACTCCAGGTGCTGCAGCATTGGCCCGCCGGTGGCATGATCACGGATGTAGCACGGGGATGCAATGGTTGTGGACGCTGTAGGACAACATCCAGTAGTGAACGTCAGTGCCCCGTCTTTCGTGCTACCTTTCGCGAAGAAGCCACGCCCCGAGCAAAAGCAAATCTGTTGCGAGGCGTGCTGAGTGGGCAATTGGAAGTTGATGACTTGACTTTGGATCGAGCCAAGGAGGTCGCGGACCTATGCTTTAATTGTCACCAGTGCAGACTTGAGTGTCCCGCGTCTGTTGACATCCCGAAAATTGTCGGGGAGCTCAAAGCGCAGTATGTAGCGACAAACGGATTGCCTCTTTCAGATGCGCTCCTTTGTAGAATTGATTCGGTAGCAGCGATTGCTGCTCAAGTACCATGGCTGGCTAATTTGTTGCTGCAAAGCAAAACCTCGCGTTGGCTGGCGGAGCGTCTCTTTGGTTTGTCTGCGAGTCGGGAGTTGCCGCGTTTTTCGCGACAGACATTTCTTCGGCATGCCTCAGGAAGGCGGTGGACAAAGCCCCAGCCGCACGGTGGATTGAAGGTTGTCTATTTTGTTGACTTGTATGCCAATTACTACGATCCGGATATCGGTAAAGCACTAGCGGAAGTGTTGCAGCAGAATGGGGTCGGGCTATACGTTCCAACCTCGCAGGCTGCCAGTGGGATGGCAAGGCTTACGTCGGGAGACATCAAGGGGGCACGAAAAATTGCCCGTAGAAATGTTCGTTTGCTGGCTGATGCTGTACGTCAGGGATATAGTGTCATCGCGACGGAGCCAGCGGCAGTTCTTTGTTTAAAGCATGAATACCCCAACCTGTTGGATGATGAGGATGCTCATCTTGTTGCAGAGCACTCATTTGAGGCTTGTGAGTTTCTTTGGCATCTTCATGGGGGAGACCGGCTTGCACTGGATTTTGAACCCGTCAGTCTGAGCATTGCTTATCATCAACCCTGCCATCTGCGTGTTTTAGATCCCAAAAAGTCTGGACCGCAGCTGATGGAGTTGATTCCCGGTGTGTCGATCGAGCCTATCGAGGCTGGGTGCACAGGAATGGCTGGAACATGGGGACTGCAGAAGAAAAATTATCGAAATAGCCTGCGAATTGGTTGGCCCCTGATTTCAGCCATGAGATCAGCGCGAGTATCGATCGCCACGACCGAATGTAGTGCCTGTAAAATGCAAATTGAGCACGGCAGCGACCGCAAGACCCTGCACCCGCTGAAGCTGCTGGCGTATGCTTATGGACGAATGCCCAAGGTGGAAAAAGAACTCAGCTGAGCTAGCTGGCCACTGCGGGACTGAATCAGCAATATTGCAGTGAGTTTGATGATCATTGAAGTCCTTCTCTTTGCGGCAGCACGCGAATTGACTGGCAGAGATGCGGTTGAGGTCGAGGTTGCCACGCCAAAGCAGCATCGAGATAAGGGAGCGAGCATCAGTTCCAGCGGTGAAGGAGAGACCGCGGGCACTGAAAATGTCACTTGTGTTTTGGTGAGTGGCATCAGCCAGGCTTTGATGCAAGAGTACCCCGAGCTGCAATCTTTGTTGCCATCGTGCCGGTTTGCTGTCGATTGCGAGTACGTCGGCTCAGACGCTCGTGTTCCCCCAGGAGCCGAGGTTGCGTTGATTCCACCAGTGAGCGGCGGTTGAATCAGAGTGACTGAAAGGGATTTGGTGCACAAACACGGTCGCAACCAGAGTTTGTTGGCATTGTTTTCCTGGGATCAAGAATTACAAGAATCAGTGGTGCGGGAGCAAAAGGTGACAGGTGAATGCAATGGGTAATGAAAAGCCTCACATTGAACTCGTCGATGGACCCATTCAGATGGAGGTATTACGGGAGCTTGTCGATCATCCTGATGCCGGCGCCCAAGGTTGGTTTGTCGGAGTAACTCGCCGTACCACGGGTGACTTGATTACAGAGACACTCCACTACGAGGCTCATCACTCGATGGCCAACCGTGAACTCCTGAAGCTTGCACAAGATGCTGTGAAAAAGTTCTCGCTGCTGCGTCTTGTGATTGTGCATCGTTTGGGGGAGGTGCCGATTGCCGAGGCAAGCGTGGTCATTGGATGCAGCAGTTCACATCGTCCCGAGACGTTTGCTGCATTGGAGTGGATCATGAATCAATTGAAACAGGATGTGCCGATCTGGAAACGAGAATTTTATAGCGATGGAACGGAAGAGTGGGTTCATCCCGACGTGAATATTAATACCAGTGGGGCTTCCAAATGAGCACACGTCCCCGTATTTATTTAGATCATGCTGCAACGTCTTGGCCGAAGTCAGCAGCCGTGATTGATGCGATGCATGATTACGTTCAGGGCTGTGGTGCCGCTGCGGGACGCGGTGCCTACCATGCTGCAGCAGAGGCTGATGGCATCGTGTCAACAGTGCGACGCGATGTTGCTGCGCTGATTCATGCGGCGGACTCCGGTTGTATTTCTTTCCATAGTAATGGAACCACCGCTTTGAATGCGGCGATCCATGGTTTATTGCGGGCGGGCGATCATGTCGTTGCGTCGGCGGCCGAGCATAACAGTGTGTTGAGGCCACTTCATGATCTGCGCGAGCAGCAGAAAATCCAATTGACGATTGTGCCAGTGGATCGGCAGGGGGTCGTTGATGCAGCAAATTTATTGGCAGCTGTCACGAGTGCGACGAAATTGGTGGCGTTAACCCATGCCAGTAATGTCACTGGGGCGATTCAGCCTGTTGAGGCCGTTGCAGAAGGAATGAGACACTGCAGTGGGAAGCTGTTGGTTGATGCAGCACAGACATTTGGCATTCGCGAGATTGACGTGAGTATCGGTATTGATCTCTTGGCCGCCCCCGGGCACAAAGCATCTGGGGGGCCGCTGGGGACAGCATTTCTTTACGTCGAACCAGAAATACATGATGAGATCCTACCGCTGTTTCAAGGTGGGACCGGTAGTCGTAGCGAGTCTCTGGCAATGCCCGCCAGCATGCCCGCCAAGATGGAGGCTGGGAATTTGAACGTCCACGCATTAGCAGGCTGGGCTGCAGCGCTGAGAGAATTGCGGGAGGTGGGAGTAGAACGCAGGAAAGAGACCAGCCTTGAGCTTTCTCGTTTGATGCATGAAGGACTGGCCCTGTTGCCTCATGTTCGGGTTCTTGGCAAGCCGGAAGCATTACCCACCGCCAGTATTATGATTGACGATCTTTCTCCTGCCGACGCTGCTGCGATTTTGGATGCCGAATTTGGTGTTGAAACACGGGCGGGTTGGCATTGCGCCGCGTTGATCCATGGCTACTTGGGTAGCGAGTCGGAGGGTACACTGCGAATCAGTGCCGGGCACACCACGACGGCGGAGGAGATTGCGAAGGCAGTTGCGTCAATCGGGCAGGTTGTTCGAACTCTTCATTCCCATTGAGATGTATTTGCAGATATGGCTGAGAAAGAGACTCCGCGTGATAACACCCCGTGTGAACCCAAGTTATCTGCT
>NZGD01000067.1 GCA_002690925.1 Rhodopirellula sp. | reverse complement strand
TTCATCGTGCCACTCGAGCAGATTCTGAAGTGCATTGCCGTGCTGCGAGATCATCGTCATCCCAGAAAGAAAAGCGGCAATGGTTCCGTCAGGACGGATGATCAGGATGTCAGGTTTGACCCCATCAGCAATGATCCCCAGTCGCTGAACAACTGGGTTTTTCATTCCTCCCGTGATAATCGTGGTCTGAAAGTGATCGGGGGCCTGTTTTCTTTTCTGCTGCTCTGCCAACCGTTTTGCACAAGCTTCGCGGGCCGCATCAACATCCTCGTTCAGAATCACCACGAACTGCCGAACATCGTCCACCGGGCGTTCGTTAGTGAATGTGCCATAGCGTGCCAGATGCGGAACGGTTTCGGCATCTGGCCTGAACTCGATGATCGTCCACTTACCTTCGTCCTCTTCACTGTCTCCATCGGGCTCACTGTCTCCACCGGGCTCACTTTTCTCGGGAATCCGCAGTGTCTTACCGTCGAGTGTTTTTAGTTCCAGCTGGATGGTCCGTGTCGCATCCTCTGGCGTGCCAATGGCCAAGAAGTGCCCCTGACGTCGGCCGTACGTCCAACCTGCCACGAAAGGTGGTTGGTACATCCAGTAGCGATGATAACGATCTAACAGAAACGAAGTTGCGTTCCAAACCATTGGTGTATCAGCATATTGATCCAGACTCGCCCGTCGATACTTTTCGTGCAATCTTCGCTCGCTGATTTCCAATGCCAGTAAAGCGGCCACTGCGTTTGCAGTGGCAACGGTAGGCTGCTGGCTCACAAATTGGCTGATCACACTGGAACAATCCTGAGCTGGATCACGCAATTTCTGTCTTGCAACACAGAGCCGCGCGATCAGATCAGTACCGTTGGGATACCCCTGATCCAGCGCGTGCTCAGCCTCTTTCAACGCATCAGTAAATCTCGCCGGACTGCCTTCTACTTTCCAAAGGCCCATCAAGGCCACGATCCGCCGGTTGCGAACCATCCACAGATCAGTCGCATCTGGATAATCTGCAATGACTTGTTGGCAAAGTGCGTCAGCCTTTTCGTAGTTTGCCCGCGTTTGTTCAGATGTCAAACGGTATCGTTCCGGCGGTTTCACGAAACAATCTTGAATCGCTTGCAGCTTATCATCGGGCACCACCGACACTCCGCGCTGCCATGGTTGTGACTGTCCCGCATTCCCCGACTCGACCGCCTTCCACTCTGGCGGGGCAGCGGGATCGAAGTCACCCTCAGGATCAGTCACCAGAAAATCCCCAGCTAACAGTGACTGAAACTGACTGGTGTACTGCGGTTTGGTCCAGACGCGTGCTAGTGATGACTGAAGCGACCGTTCATAACCTGACTTGCTTTTCGTTCCACGACCACTGGAACCAGCACCAGACATGAACATTGCCGTATAGCCGGTTGGTGCCATCGTAAGTTTGAAAGGGTCACCACGAACGTAGGTTTTGTAGATCGGATTTTCACGTCCTTCTGGCAATCGAATCGCCGGCCAGTCCAAACCCAATTCCCGTAGAACACTTTCACCAGCATCAGGCAAGTCGTCGAGATTGAAACTGACAAACTGGTATCGATCAGCTGCATCGCTGTCAGTTTTAAGTTTTTTCCATGCCTCGGCAAGTTCGCGTAGATCTTCGAGTCCTCCGTTGTCCTTGGACCAAAAGTACAGTGCGGTGGTCTTGCCCAAAAAGTCCATGGGAAAACAGACAGGCGTTCCATCTGACAGTTCGAATCTTCCAATGAAAGGTGCGCCAAAGACCTGGCCCGCCAATTTGTCACGTTGGAAATTGATCATTTCCAGGTTGCCTGGCAGACGTTCTGCAATGACTTTGCGCATGTAGGAAACCAAACCAGCGTCCCCAAACTCCAACGCCATCAACATGGCG
The DNA here is from genome assembly GCA_002690925.1 of Rhodopirellula sp. GTDB lineage: Bacteria > Planctomycetota > Planctomycetia > Pirellulales > Pirellulaceae > Rubripirellula. The sequence continues at coordinate 14,571 of NZGD01000067.1, read as the reverse complement.
ATACGAATCACCTTTCCTTCAACCTCCGTATCGCGGTAGCGATCAACCAACGGACGGAGCGCTTCGGCGCGTGTCTTCGGATCGGCACCTTGCTGCGCCAACTCAGCCTGCGAGATCAGCAAATCAGCATCCAAGCGGAGCGCGGCGTACTCATTGGGTGCGGTGACCAGTTGCCGACAGGTTTCCAGAAAGCTCCTGCGATTCAGCGCAGAGTTATCGAGCCCGATCAGCTTCTGTTGGCTACTAAAAAGAACGCCCAACATCTCGAATCGGTTGGTCGCTTTCTTGTTGCTTTCCAGCACTTCGTCGCAGGCACGTATCACACGACGAAGAGCCAACTTCTGCCGGGCCGCTGACTTGGATTGCAATGCGTCGTCGAGTTGCGTTTGCAACGACGTAATCTTATCTGCAGAGATCAAGGGTGGTTCAGCTCCGGTGACCACCGCAGCTGCTAAACCAAACACTGCCAGCAGCAATACGACCGCACTCATTCGGGGTGAACGATTCATCGTGGGATGCTTCTGTTGCAAGGTGAACATGCAAGTCTTCTCGTTACTTTTTATTGAGTTGTCTACTGAACTGGCTTAAGCTCAAATTGTTTGATACTGACACCACGGTTGGGCGCACGGAAGGTGACCATGATCGAGTTCCGTCCTTCTCTCAGGTTGATGACCTGCGGCTCACTCTGTGTCCACATCCCTTTGCTGTACGGCAGCTTCACATCAACCAACTCACGCCGATTGACTCGAAAGATGGCATTCATGCCTGTTGAGACTGTCGTGACTAGCGTGCTGACCTCGTACTTACCCGCCTTGGGTGCTTCGATCGAATACCGCAGAATTTCCGGCCTCTCACCAAGACGTTGATAGTGAATCTGCATGCCCTCATCCCAACTGCGCAGAAATGTGACCTTGTCATTGTTATTTTTGGGGCTGGTGCAGGCGACAGCTGGGACGATGATCGTGCCATCCTCGGCAACAATGATGCTCTTATCTTCCTCGGGAATCTCGATCTCCTTAATCTCTGCCACACCAAGAATCTTGTCGGACTCACCGAGCAAGCGGGCTTCCTCCTCGGTGAGTGAAGCCAGTTCGGCATCAGCGGCTGCCTGTTCGCTATTGGCATCATCCACAACGACACGCTTGTGATAGAACGCCAATCCATTCCAGAATCCACCACCACGTCCGTATTGACGCAGATTGACATCTTCTTCACCCAAAGCATCGCCAATCCACTGAGCACGAACCACACGCATGTATTGTTCTGGAAAGTCCCGCGCTTGCGAATCGAGATAGAAATCGAGGCCACATTGCGGTCCGCACCAATTCATGGACCACCACGCCCCCAATCGCACGACCCAGCCATCGGGTGTCCAAAAATTCATCGCTGCATGGCCGCTCTGTGTCGATCGCCGAGCAGGAATTCCAAATGCTCGTGTAATGAATCTTCCAAAAAACGCACGCCGGCCGCAAACGCCCCCTAACGCGAGAGCCTGTTGCTGCGACGTGCCAAGCGATTCATCATGCGTAGTGCTGCAATAGGGCAGATCACTTTTTACGAGCCCCACATACCGCCAAGAGTGATTCACATTGGTAATGTGGTCAGGCCGAAAGTTTCGCAGCATCTGCCTTGCCCAAGTCAATTCTTCATTGGTGTAAGGATCATTAGTAATGAACCGACACTCCCACGCGTTGAAGTTCTCAAAAGCGGGATCCAATTCACCGGCAAGGAAAGCTTTCTCGTAATGCAAGTAACGGGAGACCTGACCATCGGGATTCTCATTATCGGTAAAGATAATCCCGTTGACGCTACCGCGTTCTTTACCGCTGAGCCAAGGCTGATGCAATGCAGTTCCCAATGCCAAATTCTGCAGGACGCCAGGTTCTCTCGCACGCTCGCTTGCGTCAAGAATTGCGGTGTAAACCTGCATCGCCTCGCCGTACTCGCCTCCGTTGGCGCCACCTGCCAGGAGCATCTGTTTCATGAGTGGCTCATCAGCCAGCAGCCGGTCCAACAAGGCTTTTTCCTGCTGTCCCTGCTGTGCAAATTCGGCGAGTCCCTCGGGCGTCCCATGACGCAAAATAGCAATCCGCATCAGCTTGCCATCGAGCGAGGCATCTGAGAGCACTGAATCACTGTCGGCAAGCACGGCTCTTGCTGATTGCAGTGCCCGCGTTTCGACAATAGCTTTCTGCTTCTGAAATTCCTGATGAGCTTTTGGGCCAGCGTCTTCACCGGGCTTAGACAGTGAAGAAACGGCAGCTCTCGCTTGCTCAAACGCTGCCTGCGTGGGAAACGCCTCTGCAGGCAGACTCTGCACGACTTCCGCACTTAGTTTGTTCAGCATTTCGATATAGGTCTGCCGAATCTGTTTCCCTTCAGCCGTCAGTTCGATCTCCGCCGCCTGCTTCGCAGAGGACGAGGTGACAGAACAAAAAACCATACACCCCAAGACTAGAGCGATCAGACAGCGTTTATTTTGATTTCCAAAATTCATCTTGTAATCCAGCATGAAGGTAAAGTGGAAAATCTTATTTCCGTTTTTTCTGGCGGCGAAGGAACGCTACCACGGCGGTATCACTAATTCTGTTTTGTAAACTTACGCTTTTCAATCAACTCAATGACCTTCTCAGCAAAACGTTGGCCCAACATCTCCGCGCCTTCCTTGGGAAAATGAATATCGCCCTGCGGTTGCTGAGCATCGCCACCATTAAGGTCATCCGTGTTGATCCAAGCGTTCCCAGCCACCTTGCCCAAACGCACCTGAGCCTCTCTCACATGTCGCCAATGTTCATTTTCCGGCCTGTCACGGGCGTAGTCGTTGATGCGGCCAATGACGTAATACAGGTCGTTTCGCTTGAGATCATTTTTTAGCTGATCCGTCAGTTTGACAAAACTCTGTTCATAAACATCAGACAATCGGTTATTGGCGTCTGACTCACCCTGCATCCAAACGAAACCAACCGTATCAAACGTGGCTTTCTTTGCAGCATCCATGGCAGCCTGAATAAGTGGTTCGTATTCCTGTCCATTCGAATTCATTTTTTTCGTGGAAAGATCACGCCCTTGTGGCTGTGCGTAATCCGCGACCCAAAAACGAATACCACGACCTGACTTCATTCGCATCACGACCACTGCGTGCCCTTTTCCAAAGTGCTGCTGAACACGTTGGGTAAATGCGTCCCGCACTGCGCCGGTCATATTTGACTGACCGGAAAGGATGAACAGGTGATTTGCCGCGTTTGCCGAATCAGCACGAACAGTCAGCACGACAACTGCCAAGCTAAACAATCCCAAAAGCAGACGCTGTTTGGTCCACTCGCCTTGCGCCATTTGGCATCGAGCTGTTCGAAATCGTTTTGTTCGAAATCGTCGTGTTCGAAACTGCATGCAAGAAGCTTCCGCTTTAACGTTGATAGACGGGAATGTACCGATTGGGCGTACCCAAGATGATGATTGACATCGGAGTCTTGTGGGGATAGTCCTCTTCTTTTTCCTGCCAGGACCCATTGGGTTGCTGCAACGCGATTAGTGAATCACGAATTTTGGGATACCACTTCGCATACTTTTCGTCCCCAGCCTGCACCATCGCCTGCATGGCGTAATAGTGTGTGTAGTAGAAGTGCCCGTTATCTTTTCGGGAAAACATTTTGGGATCATTCTCGAGGCTCCTGAGCGCCGCTTGAACCCACTCTGTATCACGATTTCCAGCCAACTGGGCCGCGTAGGCTCCTCCGGCAGTGCAGGCCAAGGTATACCCCTTTCCCTGATAGCCGAAACCGCCGCGCTGTTCATCGAATGCCTGATCACGCAGATAGCCAGTCAGTCTTTCAATTGTATCATTAGGAACCAGGACTCCTGCCTCTCGTGCTGAGGCCAGAGATACAAAGACCATTGCAGTGACAGATGTATCTTGCCCTGCATCCGGTCGGGGTGCATAACGCCAGCCACCCAACGGACCTTGCGAACGCAGAATGATTTGCACCACTCGTTCCAAGGCGACCTGGATTTCCTGGTTGTCTTCCTTGTCGCTGGTCATTCCCCACAGCTCGGACATGGCAATGGTAAACAGTCCGATTTCATACATTTTCACGCCCATTGCGCCAGTGGGCGAATCCTTGGCTCGCTTGAGCAGATAGTTCTTTGCTCGGTCCAACGCGTCGCCGTAACGACCGAACCCCGGAAAATGTCCTTCAACCATGAATGCCATCAGGCCCAGGCTGGTACCCGCAATCGCGTAGTCGCCGCTTCCTCCAGTCGTCCACGAGCCATCTTTATTTTGGCTACTGATCAGAAACTGCAGGCCACGTTCGATGGCCTTTTCCGCTTCCTCCGTCAACTCCGGAGCGTCATCTGAATCAGCCACTTCATACGGCGTTTCATTCTCGGCGTAGGCCTGAGTCAACACGAGACACGAAATCATCAAGGCCACAACAAATCCAAGATGAGCGCCAAGCTGACGAGCAATCACAATCATTTTGCCACTCTTTCATAGTAATTTTTCAAAAGTGCCCGATACTCAAGCGGCAATTCACGTGCGAAGTTCTGATTGAGGGCAGCACGATTGCGGTCTCCCAACACCTTCCACTCAGTACGCTGATCCTTCGCGGTTTCCCCGCTGACGAAATCAGAAATGAATCCTGCAGAGACTGCTGATTCGCTGTCGCTTCCTTCACTCGAATCCCCATCGCCCTCGCTGGGCGAAGCCACGGGTGCCGCAGTTTCAAGCACCAATGCCTGATCGACGATGAAGTGCCGAAGTTTCTCGTCTGCGAGTTTCTGATGCCCCCTCAATTCCGCAAGCTCAGAGGCCTTGAACACCTTCACTGACTCGGACAACTGGCTCGCTGCTTCGGTCAGCATCGGGTGGGATTCGCCCATTCCACTGATTTCAGCCAAACGTTTGGCAAGTTTGCTCTGCTGCTCGGAAAGTTGTTCCAACAAGTTTGCATCAGCACTGCTTGCCACATCAACACTGGCAGTCTGCCGCAACACCTGCTTGTGGTCACTGGCTACCGCCAAGGCATCAACCAACCGAACCAATGCAGGATCACTATCAGCAACGATCTCAATGGACGGCAGCCCATGCAGCATCGTGATCACTGCGAGCAAGGTTTCCGCATTCTCTGAATACACTGCCGAAACAAGTTCCATTGCCTCTGCCGCAGACGCCGAATCTCCCTTTTCTAGCGCGACCACCACTTCTTGCATCACATCGACTGGCTCGATAAACGTTGACATTCCAGTGGCCACAAGCAGTTGCCTGGCCGAAACCTGAGCCCCAGACAGTAGCTTTTGTTGTCTCTCAAGAATCCTCGGCAAATCGTCTGGATTCGCGTCAGTCGTTCTCGCCCGCAGCTCACCTTGGCGAAACTGCCACATCGCGGTGTCAGAGACTGACTTGTGCAAAAAAGCAACGATCTCGGCGACGTAACCCGTCTGAGCCTGAATATCCTTTACCAGCGTCTGCACTTCAGCAAGCGACTCGGCTGCAACGTCCTGTGCATCGACCGCATCAAATTTGTCTCCCGATTTGATCGCGGCGATCGCATCTTCAAAGTCTGTCTTCGCGAACGCCAACGGGGTCCCTACATCGAGTCTTGCCGCAACCATATCCAAAAGTGGTGAAACATCGCCAAGACAACGAAGCATGTTACCGAACTGTGGCAGCACGGGCTCCATCGCCTCTGTCTCGGATGCCTCAGTCAATTCCAACAGGTCACGTTGCTCAGCAACGATGTCCTTCATGTAACCATTTGCAAAGCCGACGGAACGTTGAAATAGCAGCAAGTCCTGCAAAAGGCTCAATCTCTCGTTCTGTGCGACCACGATTTCAAAAGCCTTCGCCAATGCGTCAGCAGATTGTTCCTGCCATTCGATTGCCGAATCAGCATCATTCTTTTCAAGTGCTTGCACTGACTGCTGAAGCCAGTCCTCAGCCTCTTCCAGCTGGCTCAGGAACGGAGGCAAATCGGGATCCACCTCTACCTCGTTTTGCTCTTTCAGCGACGTGACAAAACCAGCCAATTCATCGACCAGATTCTGTTGAGATTCGGCGATGTCCTGAACAGGCTTTTGCTCAGCAGCCGCAAGATCCGTTTTCTCAAGGTAGCCGATGACCCGAGCCTCATACTCCTCGATGCTTGACATTCGAGCGCTAGATGCGGCGACGAGCGTACCAAGCCCCTGAGTTCGAAGCCCGATTTCGACCGACCATCTTTCCACCACAAGCAACAAATTGGCCAAGGCTTCCTCAGCAAGTATTTGCTGCTCAAGCACAACTGGTTGATCGCCCGCCTCAAGCTTCAACAGGGCGGCAGCCATGGCATTTCCGGACTTTTCCAGCAGCATGTCAACTGGTGGAACCTGCGGTAGTCGCTCATCAAACAGTTCGGAACGTGCGGCGGGTACAGTCGGCAGCAACATGGTGGCGAGTTGCTTACGTAGTGACCGCTGAACCTGAGCCATGGAATCACGCTGAGCTTTGAATTCCGTTTCAGACAAGTCGGCATTCTCAATACGTAGTTGACGTTGAACCGCGCCGAGTGATCCGACCAGATCGCGCGTCTCAAGTAGCGTGGAATAAGCTCCGCTTATCCGAACGCTGAATTCAGCATCCAGCAACGTTCGTACCAACTCCGCCTGAATAACTGCAGCTTTGCCAAGCTCACCATCACCAATCAACGCTTGCGTTTCCTTCATCCGCTCAACGGTCTCTGCGTCTCGCAAATCTTTGACACTACGGATTAAGCGTAGCACCGCCAAGGGTCGCAGTTGGTAACGCATCGCTGCCTGTAAGTCGGCGATCAGCTTTGCTGTCCAGTCAGCTAGTTCAATTTGTCGCTCCGAAAGTTCCTGTGTTTCGTCCACAGATTGAAACTTGATGCCTTGCCAACGCAGTGATGCCTGAACCTCGGCAAGCATCCGTGTCTCACGGGCATAGACTTCCTGAGCTGCATCAATCCCCCGCAACATGACTAATGAACCCAAGTCTCGTGCAGCAGTGTTGACCGCACTTGAGGCAGCCTGAGGCCCAGAAGCCATTTCCGACGCTGCTGCACCGGACTGCTGACGAAGTCGATCCGCAGCTTGTGCGATAGAAGTCTCGGCAATGCCAACCAAAGCCATCCGCAAAGCTTCAAGTGAATCCCCTTCAGCCAGATCGGAAACATTATTGGCAGCTAGATCATCCAACAGCACACGCAACTGACTTGCGATTCCTTTTAACTGTTCTCGCACCATCTCCTGCCGAATCGCTTCTAGCTGACACGCCTGTGCGTATCCTTCAGTTGTTGGTTCAAGAGTGCGAACGACCTGATGGGCCGACCGCTGTTGGCGGTAAATCGCCTGGACTCGTGACAGCAGACGATCCTTCTGCTTCTCAATTTGCTCGAGGTACTGTTCCTTAGAAAGAAAAGTGATCCTCCGTGTCTCGGACCGTACGACGTGCGGCCCCAACGGTTCGGGGTAGCGGTCACTGACCTCCACCACAAACGACACCGTGTCGCCCACTTGCAAGTCAGGCACACTTTCCCGGTAGTCCCAATCGATCGTCTGCGATCCCTGGCCGCTTTCGACGGGATCTTCCAGTTTGATTGGCACTTCATCACGCTGGTTGACCCGGTAGGCCACCGTTGTGGTTCCAACACCGTGGTCATCCTGCACACGAACGGCCAGGTCCAACGGACGGCCGACCATTGCGACCAAGTTGGCGGACGGCTGAGTCAACTCAACCCGTGGCGTTTGATCAGCAGCGACCTGCAGGAAATAACGTGGGCTAATGAATTCAAAGTCGTGGTCCTTATCTACCCACCCAAAGTGGTATCCCTTGGATGCGGAAACGTCCGCCGTAAAATCGAGTGTCCGGTCATCAGAACCAATATCCAAATCGACTGTTTCTTCACCATCACGGAAAAACTGCGCTGATCGAATCGGACGATCCAACACAATTCGCCAGTCCACCCCGGTGCCTTCGGGCACGGTCAAAGTCAGTGCTTCGATCGATTCCTGCTCACGCCCCAGATAAGATGGATAATCGAGGCTGACCGCGACGTCTTTAATCCTTGGCGCTGGCACCACGCGTGCCTGCTGCCAATCAGTTCGATCATCTCCAGCCTTGATCCGGTAAGTGAAATCCCGCGACGCCGATGCGATCGTGTAAGTACAGGTACCATCAACCACATCAAGATCGATCGCCCGAGCCCGCCCTTCACCCGTCCGCACATAGATCGTTGCCTGACGTGGGACGATGCCACCGATTTGAGCAGTAATCGACGCGTTCTCACCTTCCTTGATCACCAGCTCATCCTGTGCGATCGTGATCTGCGTGTAGGTTGGATATTCGACGTTGAGCCATGGGTTGAAGAAACGTGAAAAACCTGCCGCCAAAAATGGTCCGTTCACCACAGAAAAAATGACCATCACTGCAATCAGTAAGGTGACCAGCACGGCCGAGCGTCGCAGCGGAGTGAATGGAACGGCCTTCTCAATGCGTAAATCTGAAGCGGCGTTTTCTGCGAGTTGGCATGTATGCTCACGCAGTTCAGACGAATCACTCAAAGTAGGTGTCTGTTGCCGCAACTGCACTGCAGATACCAACAGACTATTGAGCTCACCATGTTGTGATTCCAACTGCAACGCAATGGCAACGGCATCAAAGGAACGCAGGTTGCACCAACCACAACGCCAAGCCCGGTAAAACGCGACGCCCAAGATTACGACAAGGATTGCAACACGTCCGGTGGCGGGCATGTAAGTCATCCAGTCGATGAACATCCCCAACAGGAACAGTGGAATGGCACAGCTGAAAAATGCCAACATGCCGGCAAACACGTGCAGCACCTGGCTTCGGTACCACGTAGCACGAATACGCGAATCGAGTTTTTCCAAACGAATTGCTTGTACAGTGGTCATGGCAAATCATGCCTCCTTCGCTGAATCCACTCCAGCCCAAGCAGCCCCACAAGCAGACCCAACATCCAACCGTTATCCCAAAGTGATCTCTCAGAAATCACGGTGGTTGTCACTGGCTGTTGGTCAACTAATTCCACCAGTTTCGAGAAGTCCTGGACCCTCAAACACTCACCACCGGTGAGGCTGGCAATACGTTTCAGGTTTTCGAGATCAAGATCGGTATCGGCTAACTCACGGTTTTCATCAACGACCTGAAACTCAGTCGTATTTGAGATGGGTTGATCATTTTCATTGGACTCAAGCCGATAACGTCCGGGAATCGACGCTGCGAAATATCCCTCGAACAGTCCTGGATGAGAACGGTCGGGCCGAAGACTGACAACTTGGCGCGTCTGCTGTCCACCGAGGCCAGTGACGAACACATCAAAACCGGACTGCACAACAGGGTCAAAGTTGTCGTCCAGCGCGTGCGCATAAATACGACATTGGCTTCCGGCTGGATAAATCGATCGGTCAGTCTCCAGCCGAATCCGCTTGTGCTCACCCATCAGGCGTGAGAGGGTCATGAATTGGATACACTGCGACCAGACTCGCCAGTGATACTTATCCCCGGTTTTGTAACGAAGCCTCCACAATCGATCGGTCGCGACCGACATACACTTTCCGGTACCGTACCGCTGCCAGGCAACCAGCGGGTATCCCTGTTCACGGTCAATGCTGTCAGACAAGACAGCGAGCACCGTCGCTCCTGGCTTGGGGCCAAGCAGCGGCGGCAAATGATCCATCGGTGCCATCCGGCTCCAAATACGATCGTTCAAATCCGCTTCGTTCTCAAGGGTCATCACCAGACTACTGCGTCCCTCAGGGGTCAGCACTGGATAGACCGATTCAGCGACTTCTTCCCATGAGGCATCAGCCTCGAATCTGACAGGTAGCATGGCCTGTACCGGAGTGCCCGCATAACTACTGGGCGAGTGCATGGCCCCACAAAGCATCAGCAGTGATGCCCCGCGATCACGCACCAATTCCTCCAATAACGTCAACTCGTCTTCGCTGAAGAAGTCTGCTTCCACATCACCCAAAATCACCAGATCGTATTGAAAAGCATCCTCTCGGTTGTTTGGAAACCGATCAATGTGTTCGTTCGAGTTGCGTGCAACCTCCGGGCCAACGTTGGATCCAATGAAGGTCGCATTGATCCGCGGATCACGTTTCAGAATCGCCCGCAGGTAACGATACTCCCACCTGGCATTCCCCTCGATGTAGAGGACATTGACCTTTTCGTTAACAACACGAATGCTGCGTGCCACGCGATTGTTTTCGGCTGACACTTCATCATCAAACGGCTCAACGAGCACCTGGATTTGCACTGCGCCTTTTTCGTAAATGTCGACTCGAAAATCGACATCCTCGAATTGCAGGCCACCTTCAAAACGCACCGTCCGGCTAGAAACAGTGCGACCATTGAGCAAAACCGACAGCTTTGCGGTTCGCTTTTCATAACCTTTGGACTGCAACTGCACCCGAACCGGCACGCGGTCGCCGGAGTACGCAACTTCCTGCATCACAACATTTCGGATCGAAACATCATCAGGATCAGGCAAACCGAACGGTACGGTATAAACCGGTATCCCCCGCGCTCCCAGATCCTGCAGCACCGATTCAGCGCGTCTTGAAGCCCCGTTCTCAATCCCATCAGACAACACCACAACACCTGCGGGTCTTGTGCCGCCTGATTTGGTTACCATCTCAATGGCATCGACGATGGATGTCTGCTTCTCGTTAGCGCTGAGTTTATTCGCGACTCCGCTATCCAATACACTTTCATCGCAGATCAACTGTGTGCCGCTGCCAAAAGTGTGGTACCTGACATCTGCTCCCACGCCAATATTTTCCAGCGTTTGCCTGCCATTTTTCGCCAGCAGGTTGGTCGCCAAATTCAAGCGAGTTGCAGACGCAATCGCCTCCCGTTGCTTAGCTCCCAAATTCAGGGTCACGTCTTCAGTCTCTTCCGGGTCGATCAAACTCAGCGCGGTGGCCGCATCGAGGAGATCTGCTGGGCGTTTGCGTGGGTCCTGAATCGACATACTCTCGGATACATCCAACAGCACGTGCAATGCCCGCTGGCGAGTTTCAGTCTCTCGCAACAAAACCATCGGTTCAAAGAGCGCAGAAACGATCAAAAAAAGCACCAACAAACGGGCGATGCCAAGCGCGTAACGCAGTGACGGCCGGAGCCCCACCGAGCGCCGATACAGATAAAGACTCCAGAGAACCACAGCTGCGAAAATCAGAATCATCGCAGGCAAAGGCAACGGACGGGCCCAGAATACATCTTCAACATCGAAACGCTCAGCAAGCATCAATGACATTTCACGCCCTCTCCTGTTTGAGAGGCATCGATGGTGTAGCGATCCTGTTTGATTGCCCGCTTGACTGTTTGCGACCTTGCAAACGATCAGCGAACAAGCTCTCAGCAACCAACAAGCACAACGCCACAATCATGAAGAACCGCCAATACGAACGGCCAGTTCGTGCCATGCTGATGTCGGCCATAAGACCTGCCTCGTCAGCGGACACAGTGATTCCAGTTACTTGCAGACTTTCCCGCAATTCTGTCTCATCCACGCAGGCAACATCCGATTCCCGAGTATCAACATTGACAGCGACCGGCATGCCTGGAGCCTGAACACTGACGCGAGCCGTATAGAATCCGGACTCCTCTGATTTTTCGAGCATCGCCAAATACTGGTTACGATGTTCGCTCACGGGCACCGTAATCGTTTTCTGCGAGGGTGTATCGAATACCGCATCGCTCGCGTCAGGTTGGTCAACATAAAAGAGCGACAGCGAATCGCCAACGATTCTTGGCTGCTCAAACTCACGCCCTACCATGTAAGTCACGACCTGCTGCAGCAGCATGGGAAATACAGGAGTCAATGCCATGTTATTCCAGGCAGTGTGCGCCGAGGTTGTGAACATACAAACGTGCCCCCGCCCCACAGAATGTTCAATCAACACCGGTGCGTTGGTACCAGCGAGGCTCAGGACGGGCACACTCGCGTCAGCCAATTCAACTTGCATCCGTTTCAGAAATCGCGTTTCATTGAGCAAATCTTCCGGTAGGGAACGCAACGGTCGACAGATCGTGTGATCCGGCAACGCGGGGGCCAGCGGCTTGCCTACACCAAGGTCATCGCGTGCATCAACGATGGATCCAAGTTTTGCAGGCAGTAACGAGTTTCCGCCATTGCTTGACAATCGATTCCATTCCGCCGCCTTCACATTCTCGCCGCCAAACCAAATCAACCCATTTCCCTGCCGAACGAAATCCGACAAGGCCTGGGACTGCTGCTGCGTAATCTCCGGTACATCAGCCAAGATGACGACATCGTAGGCATCAAACGGTTTCTCCGGCACGGACGGCCATTGCACGGTGTCCACCTGATAACCTTCGTCTTGATCAGTCCCACTGCCAGATCGCGTCCCGCTGTCAGCTCGGGCAAGCAAACCAGCCAACACGAGTTGTGACACTGCGCCCCCTGAACCATCGATACACAAAACAGCCACCGTGTCACGAACCACAGCCACAACGTGTCTTACATTGTCGGTAGAAAGTTTATCCTCGGTGATCTCGGCGGTGATCCGCGTCGGCCCCGCGTTATAAAATGGAACAAAAAGTGACACCGTTTGGGAAGTACCGGGGGGAATCATGGCAATTCGCTTGCTATCGATCTGCACCCCTTCAACACGACAACGAACCTCAACGTCTGCAACCGGCGTTTGCCCAAAGTTATGGACGGTAGCACGATATCGAGCGACTGCTCCGTTTCGCAGCGTTCCAGAAACCAAATCCAATCCAGTCACCGCAAGATTATCATCAGCCCCACTCACGGGAACGAGAAATACAGTTGCCAGCTCCGCCAAGTTTTTGATCGCATCAAAGGTGGGCAAAGAAATATCACCCCAATCCCGCGTCTGGGTGTCAGTGACGAGATACACTTCCTTCTGCGCCGAATCCATGTCCTGAATCAGCATTTCCAATCGTTGTGGGATGCTATTGACGTCCATCGATTCGGGCGTCGGCTTCAACTCGGCCAAAACCATTGCGAACCGATCGGGGTCGAAAGCCACGTTACGAAGCACGACTCGGTGCTCACCACCAAGCAACACCAGAGAAATCGGGTCACCGCGTTTGACCTGTTCACCGATCACCTTGACCTTCTCAATCGCCCTTTCAAAACGTGTCGCATTCTCATTACCGTGCGACATGCTAAACGAGCCATCCACAGCGATGATTACACCGGCACGCTGCTCACCCAGCAAATTGAATCCGTCTTCTGTATCACTCGCGGGCCTCGCCAACGCTAACACCAGCAGCAACAAAGCCAGACAACGCAGCAACAACAGCAGGATGTCACGCAATCGAATCTGTCGTGAGCGTACACGCACGCTCCGATTCAGAAACTGCATCGCTGCCCAATCAGTCCGCCGAATCTGCTGACGATTGATCAAATGCGCGAGGATGGGCAACCCGATGCCGAACACCCCCAACAAGATCAGTGGATTTAAAAATGTCACCCACGTGCTCCCGCCGAAGGACCACCAAGCGTTTCCTGCCGCTTGTGGAAAAATTCACTGAGAACCTCATCCAGAGCACGCGACGTGTCGACCGTGGTGTAGTCGACTTGACTCGCAAGGCATCCGTTGCGAATCGCCTCAACATATTGATTGAAACTTGCGAGGTAATCCTCTCGAATCCGCTCCGCTTGCGTCGTGAGCGGCTCCTCCGACTCAAGCCCCTCGAAGCACCAAGCACCTTGAAACGGGAATTCCAGTTCGTAGGGATCAAGCGTGTGCAGGACAACCACATTGTGACCATCAAAGCGGAGGTGCTCAAGTCCTGCCAAAATATCATCAACGTCAGACAGCAGATCCGAAATCACCACAACGAAACTGCGCCGTTTCATCATCAGAGCCACATCGTGCAACTGTTTGGCAAGACTGGTTCTCGGTACCGGCTTGATATCACGCAACAGCTTTTCAATCTGAAGAATCACGCTCATGTTTGAACGGGGTGGCTGGTAAGCCCGGACCTCTGAATCAAAGATCGATATTCCCACGGAATCCCGCTGTTTGAGTACGAGGTAAGCCAACGATGCCGCCAGGAATTTTGCGTACTCAAGCTTGCTAACCTTGCCTGATGCGTAACTCATCGACGCGCTGGCATCCAACAGCAGATAGCAATCAAAATTTGTCTCGGCCTCGTACAGTTTTGTGTAATAGCGATCGGTCCGACCGTACACTCGCCAGTCGAGGGTACGCAAAGCATCACCAGGCGCATACTGCCGATGGTGAGCAAACTCGGTACTGAATCCACGCAACTGACTCCGATGGCTGCCCACACGCAAACCTTCAACGACCTCACGAGCGATGAGTTCCAGATTACCTAATTTCTGCAATACCTCGGGATCGAGGTAACTGGTTTGTGCTTGATGACCCGACATCTGATTCAGCCTGTCGTTCGCGAGAGCAGTTTTTCGTCAGAAGGGATTTCAGCCACAAGTTTTTCAATCAGATCATCCGTTGTCATCCCTTCTGAACGTGCTGCAAAGCTTGGAATGACGCGATGCCGCAGAACAGGCAGACACAACTCCC
>NZGD01000066.1 GCA_002690925.1 Rhodopirellula sp. | reverse complement strand
GATGATTTTCATCAGGTCATCCCTGATAACAAGCTGTTTTCGAATCGGATTAAGGCATCGATCGGACGCCCGGAAATGGCTCGCGTCGTTCTTCCTGCTTGGGTGCGGTACCGTATGCCTATGAGTCTGCGGGGGATTGTCGAAGAATGACGAGGGAGGATTTCTGGTTGGCACTCTTCTTAGGCAGTTTGGTGGTTCACGCGGTGATTACCGGGCAAATCGGGACTTATGTTTGTGGCTTGTGTTATTCATGCTGACTGATGCAAAATAAGAAATGTAATAGGTTCGTCAGCTTATTTTCTCTTTGTCTTGAGGTCCAAGAATGAGACTTGTTGTGAGTGCGTTGTTGATCATGTTTGTTTCGCTTACTGCGACAGCTGGTGACTGGTTGGAGTTATCCAAGGGCAATACGTTGAAGGACTGGACCAAGGTCGGTGGTGGGGCAAATTATGTCATCGAGGATGGTGTGATTACCGGCACGACAGGCCCAGGAAAGAACACTTTCCTGACACGTGGGCCGTACTCCGATTTTGTTTTGGAGTTCGAGGTGCGGTGTGACCCTGAGCTGAACTCGGGGGTGCAGATACGCAGTCATCAGTACACAAAAGAGACGCCTCAGGAGTCAAAGCCCAACCGCATGCGAGAAAAGGGAGAGGTGTACGGATACCAATGCGAAATTACTTCCAAAACCAATCGTGAAAATGGTTGTGCGGGTAATTTTTGGGATGAGGGGCGGCGAACTCGGTGGCTTGATTCCACTGTCAAAGCCGCTGAAAAGCAGGCTGTTTATAGAGCTGGTGAATGGAATGCGTTTCGCGTCGTCGCGCAAGGCAGTCGAATTCGCAGCTTTGTGAATGGTGTCCCCGTTGCAGATTTTGAAGATGATCGCGACGCGTCAGGATTCATTGGATTGCAAGTTCACTCGATCAAGCCGGGAACTGGACCGTTCAGTGTTTCGTGGAAGAAAGTGCGTATTCGCGAACTGACGGATGGCGAGCAGGTCAAGTAATCGGCTGTCTCATTGGGGCTGTCGTAACTGATCGAGGTGAATGCTGGTCCTGACGGGTAGTCGTGCTGTTGAGACATCAGCTTTATTCACCCAGTGGGATAGCAATGCCCTGGGAAACGGCTGATGATTCCTGAAGTTTTGGCTACTGGATCTTTCGCAAGCGGCTCGTGCCGTTTTTTTGGATGCGTTTCAGCTCAGCGGAAATTCGGGCTACGACATCGGGCTTCTGGTCATACAAGTTGTTGAGTTCTCCGAGATCGTCATCGAGATTGTACAGCTGTCCCGCGGGGCCTTCTTGTGTCGCTTTGAGGCGACTTGGTTTAGAAAATCCGCCAGATCCGAGTTGCGTGATCAGTTTCCACGGGCCTTGCCGAGCGGTCATGGCGCCACTACCGCTCTTGATCACGAGTGTTGGTCGGTCTGGCTCGGATTTTCCAATGAGCGTCTTGTAGAAGCTGAAACTATCGGGTCCGGCGTCGATCGACAATTCTGAGCCAAGCAGTTCACCAAATGTCGCCATGAGATCAGTGAAGCAGATCAAACGGTCGTTTACGGTGCCGGGCTTTACCTTACCTGGCCAACGCACAATGAATGGCATGCGATGTCCGCATTCCCAGGCGTCAGCCTTCATTCCTCTCAACCCACCTGAGCTGTCATGGTCAAAACGAGCGACGTCTTCTTCGTACCAGACGGGGCCATTGTCGGATGAAAAGATGACAAGGGTATCCTCAGCCATATCTGCTTCCTCCAGAGCCTTAAGGACGCGTCCAATCATGTGATCGACCATCATGGTGAATTCCCCGTACATGCCTGCGCCACTCCTGCCAAGAAATTGTTTTGCTGGTAGCCACGGGGTGTGGGGAGCAGGGTACGCCAAGTACAGGAAAAGCGGTTCTTCAGTGGATTTGTTTTCGTGTCGTTCGATCACATCAATGGCTTCATCTGTAAAGCGGGGCAGCACATCCTTGAGTGCCATACCGGGGGCAATCCCTCCCGCCCTCCAGAATTCCCCTTGGATCTTACTCCAACCCTCTGTGTTACGTGCCTCGATATGGTGAGTCGGTGGCGAGACGGCGCGGTTGCCTCGAATGTAGAAGTAGGGAGGGATGTCAGTGGAAGCGCGGATACCAAAGAAAGAATGAAAGCCGCAGTCAACTGGCCCACCGGGTAATGGCTGGTCATAACCATTCTCTTCAAAGCCAAGATGCCACTTTCCAACCATTGCTGTTACGTATGCGTTGTTCGCAAGAAGGCTGGCAATGGTTGTCTGATTCGCTTTGATTAAGGGTTGCTTGCGCCACAGCGAAACGTCAGTGCGGAAAGGGAAACGTCCGGTCATCAAACCATAGCGGGACATGTGACAAAGGGGCCCAGGAGCATGCGCATCAGTAAAACGCATGCCGTCACGAGCCAGTTGGTTGATGTTCGGTGTGGGGATCTTGGACTCAGCGTTGTAACACTGGGCATCACCGTAGCCCATGTCATCAACCAGAATCATCACAATGTTGGGTGATTTGGTTTGGGCGACCGATTTATTTGTGGTCACCCACCAGTCTGGACAGACGCTGATCAACAGGAATAAGCAGATGACTGGTAGTCGGTGAAGCAGTGTCATGAATATCACTTGGTAAGTGTCGGTGCAGGGTAAAATGCAGTTCGCGGTAAGACTGCGACCAATACTGATATTAGCCACTGGCACGATCAAAAATTTGATTGAACACCTTGCGATTATTATGTCTTGTTTGGTTACACTGTGCGACGATCATTTCGGGATCTGTTTCATGCATCAGGAATGCCAGATTTTTCATTAGATTAGAGTCGTCAGGTAACTCGTGTCTTGCGGTGGTGTTCATAAGTCTCAAATTTGCTTCGATTCTACGGAGTGTCCGGTATCCATTGACCAAGGTCATCGACTCGTGATCGCTGAGGTGTCCGGCATTGGCAAGAGCCAGCAGCGAGCAGGTTGTACCTGTCTGGAGAATCTGAGGTGATTCCTGAGCATGCCTTAAGGTGAGCATTTGGGAAACAACTTCGATGTCGACTGTACCGCCCTCGCCACGCTTAATGTTGGCCTGCGTCGCAGTCTGTTGCATTCGTTCTCGCATTTCCCGAATTGCAATTGCCATCTCTGGCTTCCATTGGGTGCTGCGAATGAGTTCTGCAATCGTTTCGTCTGCCTTTGCCCGCAAGTCACGAGATCCAGAAATGGAACGGGCTTTGCAGAGTGCAAGACGCTGCCATAGCGGTGCCGTGTTTTCACGGAAACGCAACCAGAAATCCTCGAGCGTGATCGCCCAGACACCTTCTTCTCCGGTATCACGTAGGCGTGAATCAAGTTCGTAGAGTCGCCCATCGGGGCTTGATTGGTTGATTCGCGTGATGACTCGCTGGGTCAGTTGGTTGAAGAATTGTTGGTTGGTTAGCGTTGCGCGATGCCCCCCTAATCGGCGTTTGGTCTCTCCATTGGACGAATAGAGAAAGATGGCGTCCAAGTCACTGTGGTAGTTCGGTTCACGTCCACCAAGTTTTCCGAGGCCCAACGTAATGAGTTCCGCCGGGTGACCTTCCTCGTCACACGGGTCGCCATATCTCTTGGCAAGAGATTCCTGCTCATGCTCGATCATGCGACGAACGCAGGACTCAGCGGTGTCACCGATGGACTGATGAGTCGCCTCAAGTGTATCTTTCCCAAGTATGTCGCGTACACCAATATTCAGGTGAGCGCTATTCTTGAATGTCCAGAGAATACGTTCAATATCGTTGGCACCACGACAAACGGCGATGGAATGTGCATCGAGGCGTTGCGCAGAGGGCATGCGATTCATCAACAGTGAGTCAATGAGCTCATCGATCATGCCGGGGTTGTTGGTGAGGATACCACTGAGATAGGGCGTGGTGGCGCAAAGTCGCACCATCAATTCCATCGTTGGACGACTACTGCCCAATAATTCCCAAAGTGTTGCTTTTGCTCCCAGTGAGTCGGTGACTTCCACCAGCGATGCCAGTGTCGCGTCCGGGTCAGGTGTGCGTGAAACTTCGGTGAGCAGAGCGGGGGCAATGGATGTAAGAAAGTGACGGCAGCGATGAGGCGACAGGAATGGAACCGACTCTGTACTCAAGGCTGCCAGATTTTCCATGGCGTACTGAGGGTTCACTAAGCCGTGTTTCGAAAGGGTTCTTTCAACCATTCCTGGGTCAGGGTTGGGATCAAGTAATAGCTCGGTTTCTGATGCTACAGAATCTCCATTCCCCGGAGCATCCAGCATCAGATGATTGATCATGCGGCAATTTTTGTCGAACGTGTCGTTCAAAAGAGTCTCGAAACGTTCGATGTCGCCGCCGGTTCCATTGGCTGCTCGTATTCCGAGTTGCCACGCGAGGCGTTTGCGAGCCGCGAGTTCACTGGGAAGGAGACTACTGGATTGATCGAACATTACCGACAGTTGGTGCTGCAGTCGGCAAAGTCGGGCATAGTTTTCCGAAAGCAGCGTGGATTCCTGATGAGTCAGACAGCCAGCTTGCTTGAGGGAAAAGATGGCATCGTAAGTGTTACGACAGCGCACGCTGCCAAGATTGCCGCCGTGTAACAGCTGTAAAAACTCAACTGTTAGTTCAAGATCATCACGACCACCGGGGCTCCGACCAATATCTTCGCGTGCATCAGAATCCTTCAGGAGTGACTTCTCGAGTTTGTTCCTCAGCGTTCGAATTTCGGCAATTTCGACGCGGCTCATGAAACGACGGTACACCCAGGGTTCAAGGCGACTGAGGAATACCTTACCTAGTTTTTGAGAGCCAGCGACTACGCGAGCTTTTACAAAGCTCAGTCTTTGCCAGGTTCGTCCAGCAGTTTCATAGATCCGTAAAGCTTCACGGAAACTGCAAATCTGCACCCCGACTTCGTAGCGTGGCCCTTCACGCAGGTCAATGTCCATCCCATCACTGCGAGATTCGTCGCCTCGCAGTAGCGTCAGAAGCTCATTGACCACCGTGTTGTAAAAATCGCGATGCCAGACATTTTGATTGTCGATTGAATCATACAGAAACACGAGTTTGATCGATGATCCGTAACCCATCTCTTCCCCACCGAGATGTCCCAGTCCAATTACTGTGATTTCTGGCGTCGTTCCATCAGGGCGTTGCGGCATTCCGCGGCGTTCGGCGAGTCGCTGCAGGGTGAAGTTCAGTCCTGCTTCGATGACGGCATCGATTACCCCGGCGATTTGACGGCCCACTCGTTCAGGTGTCCAGCCACGGACAAATTCGCCGTAGGCGATCCGGAGTATTTCTTTGGAAGTAAAGCGGCGAATCACCAGAGCTGCCCGATTTGGCTGTTCCAGATCCCTCAGTTCAGTCAGCAATTGGTCGATCAAACTCTCGCGAGATGCTGGTTTCCCGTCACTGGCTCGGATCAGATCGAAGGTTTCCGGATCCGAAATCAATCGATTTGCGAGGGTTTTGCTCGTTGCAAAAACCTGGAGCAATGCTGGTAACGCTTCAGAGTCCCTTTCAAACAAGGCCAGCAGCGAGACCGGATCCGGGCTGGAGTCGATAAACCGGCTCAGATGGCGGATTGTCTCGTCGCTGTCGTCGAGTTGATCAAGATGAGCGGTCAGACCTAGCCGCAGGCTGTGCAGCAGTTCAGGCGGGGCTCCAGAGTTCCAGATGGCTTGGAGATCACTTTTTACCTGCTCGGGATCGCTGAATCGAGCGAAATCGAGCCAGTCCAGAGCTGCATTATCGGTGTCAGGGGGATCAGCTTCCATAGCGGAATAAACTCATCAGTTTCTTCGGTGATCAAACCTGGAAAATGGAACCCTTCCATGCCTTTGCGCATCAAAACAAGCGAACGACCGCACCGGAAAGGACTGAATGGAGGTTGTGTTAGGACGCGTGAACGATACGTACCGACATGCCAAATCGAAAGATAAGTGTAAATCCATGGGGACAAAGCGGGTAGAGCACGCAAAGTGACCTAGTGTTGGACATTGACGCAGGAAATGACGCCCGTTGTCACCCTGCGAGCGATTCATCGAATCCACAGCTGTTGACTTTTGACAACGCTTGGCTGAGGTGCAAAAGCAACGTCCGGGGGGATGAAATCCCGGTTCACTTTTCACGCAACTTATTCGCACACAACAGTTTGCCATGATTTATACCTCCCCCTCAGAAAGTTGCGGCACTACGCCTGCTTGGTCTTCCCAACACCTGTCCGACAGTTACGAAACGGGTTTAGAGGAACCGACGATGGCAAAGAAGTTTACCCGACGCAGTTTGCAAGACGATGCATTTGACGCCGATGAGTCCAATTCAAGGCGTGCGCGGGTGATGGGCCAGCACTTTGCTGAGGCGCATGATGAGGAGCCAAGACCCGCCAATGATCGAGATCGACGTCGTCATGACTCCGCCGCAGATCCGACGGAGGATCCTGTGCGGATGTATCTTATGCAAATGGGGCAAATTCCACTTTTGACCCGAGATCAGGAAGTGGCAGCTGCCAAGCAGATTGAAAGCACGCGAGATCGATATCGTCATTCGATGCTTGCCACTGATTTCCTTCTTCAGGGTGCGATGAAACTGCTGGAACAGGTTCGCGATAAGCAACTGCGACTTGACCGTACTATCGAAGTCAGCGTGACCAACGCGGCTGAGAAAAAGGCAATCATGCTCAGGATTGTGCCTAACTTACGCACGCTGCAGTACCTCCTGAAGCAAAATCGGGGTGACTATCTAAACGCGATTAATCGGAAACTGCCAATGCGTCAAAGACGCGCGGCCTGGAAAAACCTCGTCGTCCGGCGAAACAAGGCTGTTCGACTCGTCGAAGAAATGAATTTGCGCACTGGAAAACTTCAACCACTATTTGAGAAACTTCGGCACGCCTCGGAACGCATGGATGAGATCAAGGCAATGCTGGCGAATACAGATGCCATGGCTGTGCCAGGTATGCCCACGGCAGACGAGTTGCACGGCGAACTGCGTTATTTGATGCGATTGACATACGAGTCGCCGATGACACTCCGGCGACGGGTTTCCCAGTGCGATGCATTTCGTGAAGACTATGATGCTGCCAAACGCGTTCTCTCGGCTGGCAACTTGCGGTTGGTGGTGTCGATCGCCAAAAAATACCGAAATCGTGGACTATCATTTCTGGACTTGATTC
Source organism: Rhodopirellula sp. (assembly GCA_002690925.1). Taxonomy (GTDB): domain Bacteria; phylum Planctomycetota; class Planctomycetia; order Pirellulales; family Pirellulaceae; genus Rubripirellula. The sequence goes on along the minus strand of NZGD01000066.1, from coordinate 3,607 downwards.
AGGAAGGTAACACGGGACTGATGCGAGCGGTTGACAAATTTGAGCATGCTCGCGGTTACAAGTTCAGTACTTACGCAACGTGGTGGATACGTCAGGCCATCACTCGCGCCATCGCCGACCAAAGCCGAACGATTCGTGTACCTGTTCACATGATTGACACCATGAACAAAGTACGGCAAATCACGCGTGAGCTCGTTCAGGAAATTGGGCGCGAGCCGACTGCAGAAGAAGTTTGTGATCGAAGTGGTTTGTCAATTGAGGACACCCGAGTCATTCTTAAAATGAGTCGACAGCCTCTTTCGCTGGATCAGCCAATCGGCGATCAGGAAGACAGTGTGTTTGGCGAGTTTCTGGAAGATCATCGTGATGATGATCCGTTGATGGAGACCAATCGTGATGCACTGAAGACGCAAATTGATGCGGCGATGGAAACCCTTAATTATCGAGAACGCGAGATTCTCAGGCTACGATACGGCCTTGCTGACGGGTATACCTATACTCTTGAAGAAGTCGGAAGAATTTTTCAGGTGACGCGTGAACGTGTGCGTCAAATCGAGAGCAAAGCTGTTCGAAAATTGCAGCAACCTTACCGGGCTAAATCGCTGGTCAGTTTCCTCGACGGAGCTGAACTTTCCATGCTTGAGGGCGGTGAACTGGTCTGATCGCTCGATCGAATGGATGACTGTTTTGATCAGGAGTCCAGCTGACCACGCAATTCATGTAAACAAATTGCAGTCGCGACCGCAACATTCAGACTGTTGGTCCCCAGGCTCATGGGGATGATCACCCGGTCTGTCGCTGCCTTTTGAATCTCCTCTGCCACGCCTTCTGCCTCGTTGCCGGCTATCAGGATTCCTGACTGCCGCGTGAGGCGGTAGTCGCGCAGTGGGGTCGCGTTCTGATCCAAAGTGGTGACAATCGTACGCAGATCATGGCGTTCTACAAGATCTGGCAACTGGGTCACCGGGTCAGATAGATCATAGAGTTTCAATCGAAATACTGTTCCCATGCTGACACGAATGGTGCGGCGAGCAAATGGGTCGGCAGTGTGTGGGCCAAGAAGGATACGTTCGACCCCCAAAGCCGCGGCGGTTCGCATGATGCTGCCGACATTCTCGCGCTCACGCAAACCAAGCAGAGCAATCGTGATCTCAGGGTGAATGATCTCTTGCTCAAACACTGACATCGACTCGAATACTGGGCGCTTTGCGCAAGCCATGATGCCCCTATGGAAGTCGAATCCGACAAGCTTGCGTATCTCTGCAGGCGTAAGTGAATACACCGGCACCACTTCATTGCGATGTTCAAGAATTTCAAGGGATTTACCCTCGGCCACCAGGACGGATTGCACGTCGTAGTCGCTCTGCAACAGACGCTCGACACAGTACCGACCCTCCACAATGAAGTCCCGCGTTTTTGTGTCAGGTTGGCGATTCCACCTTGGGTTACGGTAGCTGTTTATTCGTGGGTCGTCTGCATTTCTAAGTTGCTCAATGTTGTGCACAACGCGAGTCTCGCCGTTGGGGTTTCAATCCTGCTGATCAGCCTGGTGAAAAGTCTATTTTAAAATGCAAAGTTCGAGCAGTTCCGCCGTATACGGATTCTTGTGCTCCTCAAGTCGGCTGTCATAACGCTCACACGCGACCAATTTTCTTGTAGAACCATGTAAATGATCAGGGTGTGCTGGCATCTCATCACCGTTACACTTCGTGCAAGGTACTTTTCCCTGCTAAGGTCGAGTGCAGTGCTTAAACGCTGGCCGGAAATATTAACTCTGAGACTGACGGAGGCCGAGATGTCAACGCTTTGCTGACGCGTCGAGTTGATTTGTTTTCACGGCAAAATCCAGCTCGTTTGATCTCGCTGGATGAAAGTTTCATCATTCGCTGACCACGGTGCAGGTACAGGTGCCCGTAGCGACACGCTTGCCTCTTGCGTTTCGGATTGTGCACTCAACAAAACCTATCCGTAGACCGCGTTCCAGCACCTTAGCCTCTGCGGTGATTACCCCATCTTTAACGGGGCGAAGGAAGTTGACTTTCATTTCGATGGTTGAGAAATCTTCATCATCTAGTAACGTCCGGCCAAAAGCGATGCCCATCGCAGCATCGGCCAACGCCGCAATCGCACCTCCGTGGACTCGGCTCATTGGATTGTGGAGGTGAGATCCGCAGTTGAGCTCAATGCGAGCCTCGCCTACACCACCCGGTTGAACCTCAAAACCCATGAGTCGCGAAATGGGCGCATCACAAAAACGATCGGGTGGCTGGTGCAAAGTGCTGTCTCGGCGCGGCGGTTCTTCGTTGTTGGTTAGTACCCGTACTGTAAGCCGAAGTGAATCCCCTGAATATAAAATGTGTCATATCGCATATCGGGGCTGGGGCGTGCGGGGGTGCTTGAACTGCTGTTGACCGCCAGGTCTGAATCAATGGTGCCCGAGACTCTCACGGCATCCGTCATTGCAAGCAGATTATATCCAAATGTCGCATCCAGCCTCGGTGTGATGCGATAGCCAATCGATACGTCCAATTCAGGAATCCAGCCGAACGTGCGGTCAGAGGTTTTGCCCGAATTGTTCCCGTTAACGAGAAGGCCTTCGTTCGTGACCGCGGTATCAGATCCAATGGTGGTGGATGTTGTCCCGCTGCGTTTGGCAATTCGATTGAGTGAGCCAAAGCCGAACTTGATAAGTGAGTTGAAAGACCAACATCCTTCACGGTAGCGAGACGCAAATCCTACTTGTGCTCCATGGAACTCACTGATCGCGTCGAATGAATCGTTGACGTCGAGAATCGTTCCAACAGGGACAGTGCCGCCTGCATCCAGATTCGTCAATGTGCTGGAAATCGAAAGGTCTTCATCCAATCGCATGTATTGGTAGCCGTATACCAAGTCGATGGTGCCGCCATATTTTCCGTAACAGAACTGATGAACGGAAATGTCTGCACCGAATACATCACTGCTGCCGTTGACGCTTATACGCCCGTTTTCACGGAAAGCTGGGAATGCGATTAACAACGTATCTTCTGTTGAGGATGAAGGAGTCACATTCAAAAATGGGCGTGCGATCACAGCCGTTTCGTCAACATTGGTTTTGTAGTGAGTCGATTCACGACCTGCGAACCAATACCTACCTACAATCGCTTGGCATTCTCGATCATCCAGCCACGCCCCCAGCGTGAAGCGACCGCCGGCTCGGAGCTCATTGAGAGTACGCTCTTCTCCGAAAAGGATCTCAGTGCTTGGTTCGCCGAGTTCGCCAGCGGAATCGGCATTATCGGCTGGTCCGCTGGTAACCAACGGTGGTAAACGATCACCGTTACGCCACATCAGCATCAATTCAGCTGTCGCGAACCAACGATCTGATCCAAAATGATCGTTGATGATCGCGTGCCAAACTGTTCCGCAACGGCAATTGACCCCATCACAGCACATCGAATCACAACTCCAGAGGTCGTTTTTGCCGCAACCATCGCATCCGTCGCATGTGGCGTCGTGTAGCGGGCTGAGTGATCCCATCTCAATCGGCTCAGCCGTTTGATGCTGTGGAGCAGCCGTTTGATGCTGTGGAGCAGATTGATCAGATGATTCGAGTTGCACTGGCTTC
>NZGD01000065.1 GCA_002690925.1 Rhodopirellula sp. | reverse complement strand
TTTCCCCGACACAGCGGTTCTGTGTACGCATGCCCGCTTCATTGTGAGTCAGTTCGTGTTGTTATCTCTTTTCGTGTTCTCGTGAACTAGGGGCAGGCTTTCCTGTTTGTAAAGGCTGAAGCTCGCGGACTAACTTCTTCAGGGCACCCTGAGGGTCACGCACACCTACATTGCGTAATTTTAGTCCCGGCTTTGAACCTGCTGCCTTGTACCTACAATAACGGACTTTCACACGTCTGCGAGCCACATAGCCCATGCCAATTATCGAAGTACGAGGGTTGGCCAAGTCTTATCGCGTCTACAACAAACGCGAGGGGTTGGCGGATAGCGTTCGGGGTCTGTTTCGTCGTGAATACAGGGAAGTCAAAGCGGTTCAGGGAATCGACTTGAACGTGGAGCAAGGAGAATTTGTCGCATTTCTTGGCCCAAATGGTGCTGGGAAAACGACCACCCTGAAATTACTCAGCGGTGTAATCAATCCGACGAGCGGGTCAGCAAGCGTGATGGGGTTCACGCCTTGGCAGAGGAAAAATGAGTATCGCCGCCGCTTCGCACTGGTGATGGGACAGAAAAACCAGTTGTGGTGGGATTTACCTGCTCAGGAGTCATACCGGCTTCATCAGCAGATTTACGGTGTCCCTGTCGAAGAATTTGATGGCACGCTAGCCGAGCTGACGGATCTGCTGGATGTGGGTGGGCTATTAAGTCGCCCTGTTCGCGAGCTATCGCTTGGCGAGCGTATGAAAATGGAGCTGATTGCAGCTTTGCTTCATCGACCAGAAGTCCTTTTCCTCGATGAACCAACGATTGGGCTGGATGTGATCGCGCAGCATAATATTCAGCAGTTCCTGAAGTACTATCAGGAAAAACGCAAGATTACCATTCTTCTAACCAGTCACTACATGAAGGATATCGCTGCACTTTGCAAACGTGTTGTGATCATCGCTGGTGGGCGGATTGAGTACGATGGTTCCCTGTCGGGAGTGATTGACAACTTCTCAGGACACAAAGTCATGACTTTGCAATTTGCTGATGGGCATCAGCCTGATCTTTCGCGATTGGGTGAGGTCCTCGATGAAACGTGGCCCAAGGTTCGTCTGCGTGTTGAGCGGCAGGATGTACCTCGCGTGCTTTCTGAGGTGCTACGTGATAATCCGATCGAAGATGTAGCAGTTGAAGATATCCCCCTCGAAGAGGTCATCGCCGAGCTCTTTCGTGAGTCGTCGCAAAAATCCGACCAGGATTAAGGGTAGATCTGATTCGGTGCTCGAGTGGGCCATTTCCCTGTCGCGGGTTCTTGTGTTGCTGTGGTTGCTGTGGTTGCTGAGGTTGCTGAGGTTGCTTGGTGGGAGGGGAATCGAAGTGCTTGCTCGTTTCAAATTCAAACTCAGCACTGTGCCAGGCTGCTAGCTGTTGGTTCTGGGATTTCAAACCCGCAACGACCAATCGCAGACCGTCTGGAACACATCGTGGCACACGCAAATTCGGACCGGAAATTTATTGCGTTCAACCACCGCAGTGGGCAACCATCACGAAAAGAAATGTTGGTTTCCATTTGAAGCGATCTTCATTGGGTAGGTGTGCTTTTGATCTTGTTGCATTCTGATTGGGTTCACTGTGCACTGTCAGGCCGGGCTATTCGCGCCCTGTCGCTGACAAGTGACATTGATAGGACGCCCTCATTGATGATGGTCAAGGGTCTGAAATGGATTGCAGTGGGTGACATTTGTGAGGTGATCTTGTCGTTGGCCGTCTGGACCAAACGGCCTTCTTGGGTTCTGCTGAGGCGGTTTTCTGTCCTCTCCCCGCCTGACGTTCAGCAGCATGCCACTCGTTTCCATCGATGATCTTTCCATTGGGTTTCGCGGTCCTTCACTTCTGGATGGTGTTTCAGCGACGATTGAAGCAGGTCAACGTATTGGCCTGTTGGGCCGAAATGGAGCTGGAAAGACCACTCTGATGAGATTGCTGGATGGCAAAATGCAGCCGGATTCGGGCGGTATTCATGTGAGTCCTGGGGCGAAAATTGCCCGCCTGACTCAGGATGTGCCGCGCGATCTTGAGGGCACGGTGCACGAAATTGTGACAGCAGGCCAGGCAAACATGGATGATCCAGAGTTGCAGTGGCAGATCCAGCATGCAGTTGACTCTACGCTGTCTCGTATGCAGTTAGATCCGGAAATTGAATTTCAGACACTTTCCAGCGGTATGAAGCGTCGTGTCCTGCTAGCGAGGGCGATTGCTTCTGAACCCGATATCTTGCTGCTGGACGAACCCACCAACCATCTCGATATCTCATCCATTCTCTGGTTGGAGAAGTTTCTGTCACGGTGGAGAAACACACTGATCTTCGTGACCCACGATCGATCGTTCCTGCAAAATTTGGCCACACGAATTTGGGAGATTGATCGGGGGCGGCTTTTTGATTGGTCCTGTGACTACTCCACGTTTCTAAAAAGAAAAGAGGCGGCCATTGCAGCGGAGGAAAAGCAAAACGCGCTCTTTGACAAGCGGTTAGCTGAAGAAGAAGTCTGGATTCGCCAAGGGATCAAAGCGCGGCGGACACGGAATGAAGGACGTGTTCGGGCCCTGAAAGCGATGCGAGTGGAAAGATCCAACCGCAGGCAAGGTGAGGGCAAGGCGAAGATGAGGTTGCAGGAAGCACAACGGACGGGAGCACTCGTTACTGATGTCAAGGAAATCTCATTTGGGTATGGAGAACATAAGATCCTTGAGAATTTCACCACAATGTTGATGCGCGGTGACAAGGTAGGGATCATCGGGCCCAATGGCGCGGGGAAGACAACGTTGCTCAAATTACTTTTGGGGCAACTCGAACCGCACGAAGGCCGTGTTCGGATGGGCACCAACTTGCAGATTGCCTACTTCGATCAGTTGCGTGATACGCTTGATCCAGAAAAGACCGTTGTAGAGAATGTTGGTGATGGAAGTGATAAAATTCAGATTGGCGATAAGACAAAACACATCATGGGCTATCTTCAGGACTTCCTCTTTACTCCCGAAAGAGCACGCACTGAGGTGAGGTTTCTTTCTGGTGGAGAGAGAAACAGAGCTTTGCTGGCACGACTGATGACGAAGCCCGCTAATGTCATTGTTCTCGACGAGCCTACCAATGATTTGGATAGTGAAACGCTGGAACTGCTTGAGGAGCAGTTGACTGATTTCAATGGAACTTTGCTGATGGTTAGCCACGACCGTACATTTCTCAATAACGTGGTTACGAGCACGATCGTGTTCGAAGAAGGCGGGGTTCATGAATATGCTGGAGGCTACGACGAGTGGAGAGCTGCCGTCGCCAGAAAAGTTGCAGAAAAAATAGAGGCCGCGAAGCCTGCAATGGATAAAACCAGGAATGAGAAAGGGAAGGCGGCGCCCGTCGAAATTAAGAAACTCTCCTACAAGCAGAAGCGGGAACTGGACCAGTTGCCAGGGAAAATTGAAGAGATGGAACTTGCGATGGCGGCACTGCATGAAGCCATGGCCGCAACAGACTATTATCAAAAACGGGCCGAAGTGATCGCAGCAGAAGCCGCTCAGCTGAAGCAGTTGGAAAATGATCTGGCGGAAGCTTATTCACGATGGGAAAAACTTGATTCCTGATCGAGGAATGTCCAGTGTTTTCGCTCCCTTCGCATCCTCAGGATGCAACCGACCGCGAGAATGTGAGGTGAATTGCCTGCCGCAATGCGGCATAAGTCCAAAATAATGGCTCTTTTCTACATGAATCCATGACCGACTTGGAGCATCTTCTTTCCTGTGAACACTGGATAACGAGCAGAATCGGTCGGTCAGGGTTGGAGCTTGGGAGTTTTTAGTATTAGGGCAAAACCGGCTCGTGGGTAAATCTCTGTTAAACTGGGGATAGGGAATTCGGTTCCCCCCACCGTACGCATTCTGTGTTGGCGATGCACCGCTGCTACATCCTGACTGTTGGATTAACAAGTCTCCAGATTTCGAAAGCACCCTTGATCGAAAGCACATCGCATTCTTAATGCCACTCAACATCAATCTCTTTCACTCCACTGTTTTGATACAACGCAGCCCCATGAAACTGTTTTTTCAGAGTTGTCACATTAGCACACGATTGTTTCTTCTCCTGATCGTATTGCTGACGATCATGGAAATGAACCGCGTTGTAGCCAAAGAGATTGATTTCAACACCCAGATTCGGCCATTGATTTCGAATAACTGTTTGACATGTCATGGGCCCGATGAAGACGAGCGGGCAGCCGGATTGCGACTCGATACTGAGGCGGGTTCGAGATTGGACTTGGGGGGATACGCCGCGATTACCCCGGGAAACCCTGATGCCAGTGAACTGCTTCATCGGCTTACCACCGACGATGACGAATTGAAGATGCCGCCTGAAGGAAAAGGCAGGCGGTTGGAGCCCCACGAGGTTGAACTGGTTCGTCGCTGGATTGCTGAGGGTGGAAGCTACGCTAGGCACTGGGCGTATGAGAAGCCCGCTCGCTCTGCCATACCCGATGTGCAGTTGAAGCATTGGCCGCGTAACTCGGTCGACTATTTTGTTCTTGCTGAACTGGAATCACGTGGGCTCACGCCGTCACCTGAAGCTGACAGGTTGACACTGGCAAGACGTGTCTCGATGGACCTTATTGGGCTGCCACCAACGTGGGAAGAAGCGAAGGCATTCGTGGAGGATGAATCAGATGATGCGTACCAACAATATGTTCATCGTCTATTGCAGAAGCCGGCTTTTGGTGAACGTTGGGCAAGAGTATGGCTGGATCTTGCTCGCTACGCTGATTCTGCGGGCTACGCTGATGATCCTCCTCGAACCATCTGGGCTTTCCGTGATTATGTGATTAAGTCACTGAATGACAATAAGCCTTTTGATCAATTTACCATTGAGCAAATTGCAGGCGATCTGCTGGAAAATCCAACGCAGGAACAACTGGTCGCAACAGCCTTTCATCGCAACACTTTGACAAACAACGAAGGAGGAACCAATGATGAAGAGTTTCGCAATGTGGCAGTCGTTGATCGCGTGAATACGACGATGGCTGTTTGGATGGGAACCACAATCGCCTGCGCACAGTGTCATACTCACAAGTATGATCCCATTACTCAGGACGAGTACTTCAAGCTCTTTGCGTTTTTTAACAGCACTCAGGACGCAGATCGTCGAAATGAAAGTCCTGTCATCAGCGTTTGGACGGATGAGCAGAATGCGGAAAAGCAGACACTGTCAGAAAAAATAGCCTCGTTGCAGCGAGCCATCGACACCGACACGGCTGAATTGGAAGCTGCACAAAGTAAATGGTTGTCTGGCCTGAAAACGAATGCGACGTGGACAACTCTGCAGCCGTCAGCGATGTCAACCAATGGCCGTAAGTTGGATGTAAAAGATGGCTGGATTGTGGCTGATGGGGAAAAGCCAGACACGGATCAATACCGGTTGACTTTTCCAGTCGAGAATGGCGATCTCGTTGGTTTGCGTTTGGAGTTACCGGCAGCGCAGACCGACAACTTTGTCATCTCAAACGTGAAGGCGATGCTGCAGAAAAAATCCAAAGTTGCGATCGATGCACAGTACATTCGAGTTGATCTGCCAGGCTCAGGGAAGATGATTCACTTGGCCGAGATACAGGCTTTTGTCGATGGAAAGAACGTCGCGTTGGCAGGAAATGTAACAGCGAGCTCTGAGGATTTTGGTGGGAAGAATGAATTTGCAAATGATGGAAAAACTGACGGGATCTTTAATAACCGTTCAGTGAGCCACACGAAGATCGAACAGAATCCTTGGATTGAACTGGATTTGGGAGAGGTGAAGCCGATCGAGCGTGTTGCGATTTGGAATCGCACCGATGGGACTCCTGCAATTCAACAACGCTTGAAAGGATATCGGGTTTCACTGCTAAATGGCAACCGCGATGTTGTCTGGGAAGAGGTTCCCATGGATGTCCCATCACCCAGTTCTGAATTCAACACAGGTGGTCCATCAATCATTCCTTTGGCCGTAGCGTTTGCTGATCATGAACAGAAAGGTTTTCCTGCAGCAGCAGCTCTGCAAGATGATGGGAGTGGGTGGGCGATTGCACCACAGCAGGGACGTGCTCACACGCTTACCATCCTACCCAGTCAGGCAGTCGTGTTGGAGGATGTTGACCTGATCGTGACAATCGATCAGGCCTCCCCCCACCCGAAGCATCTTCTGGATCAGTTTCGTGTTTCGATGACTGCGGACAGGGGCCTCTCAGGTATCGCGGCAGTTCCACCAGAGATTCTGGATCTTGTTCGGCAGTGGCAGGAAAAGCAGGAACTCAGTGTTGACCAGCTGGCTGCCTTGTCGGGTTACCACCGCAGTATCACACCGTTGCTGAAGACTCAGAGAGACGCATTGAACAAAGCCAAAGCAAGTTTGGAATCCATCAAACCTGCGACCACGGTCCCCGTGATGGGGCAGCTGGCAGATTCAGCAAGACGCGAAACACGTGTACAGATTCGCGGTAACTATCAAAATACCGGAGCTGTTGTCGGAGAAGGAACACCTGAGGTATTTCATGGGCTGCCTGAGGGTGTCAAGCCGGACCGACTGGCGTTAGCGAAGTGGTTGGTTGATGATGAGAACCCACTTACCGCGCGCGTAATTGCGAATCGCCATTGGGAAGAGATTTTTGGTGTGGGAATCGTCCAGACCAGTGAGGAGTTTGGGTCGCAGGGTGATTTGCCTTCACATCCAAAGTTACTTGATTGGCTGGCGGTTGAGTTACAGGAAGGAGGGTGGGATCTGAAGCATCTCTTGAACCTTCTGGTGACGTCAGCAACATACCGCCAGAGTTCGTTTTCCAGTGAGGAGTTGAGACGTGCTGATCCGGCGAATCGATTTTATGCGAGAGGCCCAAGGTTTCGGGTTTCTGCCGAAATGGTGCGTGATCAGGCATTGTTTGTCAGTAAACTGCTGAGCGATCGTATGTATGGACCACCCGTCAAACCCCCGCAACCATCGCTGGGTCTCAAGGCAGCTTTTGGGTCGGCGACAGACTGGCAGGCAAGCAGCGGAGAGAATCGTTATCGACGCGGAATCTACACTTCGTGGCGGCGTTCAAGTCCGTATCCTTCGATGGCTCAATTTGACGCGCCCAATCGTGAAGTTTGTACCGTCAGGCGTATCCGCACCAATACGCCACTGCAAGCTTTAGTGACTCTCAACGATCCTGTTTACGTAGAAGCTGCCCAGTCACTGGCAAGATCAATGATCGCACAGAGTGCGGATCCGACAGAGAGAATACAGTACGCCTTCCGGCATTGCCTGCTTCGTGAACCATCCGAGGCGGAAGTGAAACGGATCACCGAATTGTCCCGTGTTGTAGCCCGACAGTTCGAAGAACAACCACAGCAGGCAAAGCAGATGGCAACAGTGCCCCTCGGGCCATTACCAGACGGCGGAAGCGACACCGAGTATGCGACGTGGACGGTTGTAGGCAACGTGATTTTGAATCTCGATGAAATGTTTATGAAACGTTAATACTGACGCTGCTCTCTCTACTAAATTCACACAACCACTTTCCGAAACAGTCATGAAACGATTCCTCGAGCATCTTCAACAACAGACTCGTCGACACTTTTTTCAACAGTCCGCAGCAGGTCTGGGAGGGATTGCCTTAAACAGTCTGTTGGCTGGGGAAGGCAATGGGGCTGAAAGAAATGCTGCGAATCCATTGGCGCCGCAGCAGCCACATTTTCCTGCGAAGGCGAAACGTGTGATTTATCTTCACATGACCGGATCGCCGCCAAATCTCGATCTGTTCGATCGCAAGCCTGAATTGGTAAAACGGAACGCAGAGGACTGCCCTGATCAGTTTCTCGCGGGCCGCAAATTTGCATTCACTTCCGGAGTTCCCAAACTGATGGGATCGCCAAGGAAATGGTCCCAAGTGGGCGAATCAGGGATGTGGATGTCAGACGCCATTCCGAATTTTCACGAAATCGCGGATGAAATGTGTGTGGTGCACTCGATGCACACAGATCAATTCAATCACGCGCCTGCCGAACTGCTCGTTTATACCGGTTCGCCGCGCTCAGGCAGGCCGTCCATTGGGTCTTGGGTCACTTATGGTCTGGGAAGTGAGAATGAGAACCTACCGGGTTTTGTTGTACTGATTTCCAGTGGTGTGCAACCCAATGGTGGAAAGAATTCGTTTGGCAGTGGCTTTCTACCTTCGGTGTATCAGGGAGTGCAGTGCAGATCCAAAGGTGATCCAGTTCTTTACGCCTCAAATCCGCAAGGCATGGACCGCAGCATGCGGCGTTTGAGCCTTGATGCGCTCAAAGATCTTAACGAAATTCAGGCAAACGAACTGGGGCATCCCGAAACGTTGACACGCATTTCACAGTATGAATTAGCATTTCGCATGCAGACTGCTGTTCCAGAGGTGATGGACATTTCACAGGAGTCTCAGCAGACTCTTGATCAGTATGGGGCGAAAGTTGGTGGTTCCAGTCTCGCCAACAACTGCCTGTTGGCGAGGCGATTGGTCGAGTCAGGGGTTCGATTTGTCCAATTGTTTGACTGGGGTTGGGATTTTCATGGAACTGGAAAACAAGAGGGGCTGACCGAGGGCTTGACCAATAAATGTGCCACGATGGACAAGCCGATTGCTGCCTTAATCAAAGATCTGAAACAGCGTGACATGTTGAAGGACACGCTTGTCGTTTGGGGGGGAGAATTTGGTCGAACCCCATTTCGAGAAGGACGCACGGCAAAGAGTGCTGTGCTTGGTCGCGATCACTACCCTGATGTGTTTTCGATGTGGATGGCAGGCGGCGGCGTGAAGGGAGGATTCGATTATGGAAGCTCAGATGAGTTGGGATTCAGCGTTGCGGAAAATCCTGTCCATGTCCACGATTTGCAGGCCACTATCCTGCACCAACTTGGTTTTGACCATGAGAAGCTCACGTACCGTTTTCAGGGACGAGACTATCGTTTGACTGATGTACATGGCAAAGTGGTCAAAGATCTCTTGGCTTGATCTCAATGGACGTTGGACTCGTTGTGAATTGCTGGTGCGAGGGTGGAGCCGCGCGATGCCGTTCCCTGCTTTTTTGAAGGTTCGTTGGCGAGTCTTGATGACGATATGGGCAAAGTACTTCGAACCCCCGATCGCTTGTCACCGGCTACAATCGGTGCATTCGTGTGTCAGCAAGTGTCACGACGTATTTCATTACAGCGTGCTTTCTCCTCTTCGCTCCCCTGCAGAGTCGCTCCCCCCATGCGTTATTGGCTGATTCTGATTGTCACTTGTTTCGTGGCGCTGCCATTGTCCGGAACAGCGTTAGCGCGTGAACCGTGGACAACTTCTCATCTGATCGGCTCACCTGATCCACCCAAGCCGTTCACGATTGAACGGGTTTATCCTAGTTTGCAATTCAATCAGCCAGTTGAACTGATGACAGTACCTGGGACTAACAAAATGATGATTTTGGAAGTGACGGGAAAGCTATTTGCGTTTGAAGATGATGCGTCGTGCGAAAGGGCTGAGCTGGTCTTTGATTTTAATCCTATGATCGACAAGTTCAGGCGTGCTTACGGATTTGCATTGCATCCAGAATTTGCAACCAACCGGCAGTTGTTTGTCGCTTATGCCGGGGACCCCGTGGCGCGTCCTGATGGCACAAGGTTATCACGCTTCATCGTCAGTCGTGAGGAGCCACTGCGGATTGATGCGGCTAGCGAAGAAGTCCTGATGACATGGCCGTCAGGTGGTCACAATGGCTGCGCTATACGCTTCGACTCAAAGGGCTTACTCTACTTTTCAACGGGCGACGGGGCGAGGCCTTTTCCACCGGATGAATACAATGTGGGTCAGAACCTGTCGGACCTGCGTTCATCGATTTGCAGGATTGATGTGGATCATCCATCCAAGGACCTCATGTATTCGATTCCTGAAGATAACCCGTTTGTGGATGTGCCAGATGCACGCGGTGAGATCTTTGCTTATGGGTTTCGTAACCCCTGGCGGTTTACCATTGTTCCCGGCACTGACCAGATTATTTGTGGTGATGTCGGGTGGGAATTGTGGGAACTGGTTTTTGATGTCAAACGTGGGGGCAATTATGGCTGGAGCATCTTTGAGGGCCCCCAGCCAATTCGCCGCGATGTGCAACAGGGGCCAACGCCCATTGAATTACCTCTTGTTGCGTATCCCCACACATTGGGGCAATCCGTCACGGGGGGGCATGTCTATCGGGGCACGAACCTTCCCGAGTTGAAGGATGTGTATCTGTATGGGGATTATGTAACTGGTTTGTTGTGGGGGATGCGGCATGAAGGTGATCAGGTGACGTGGAATCCGGTTCTTGCGGAAACAGGTTTGCCAATCATAACGTTCGCTGAGACACCAGATCATGAAACTCTGGTGGTGGGTTACGACGGTGGAATTTACCAACTGGTTAGAAACGAGGCTGTAAAGTCCGCGAACGGTTTTCCAACGCAACTGAGCTCCACGGGACTCTTTGCAGATGCGCGTGACATGGTGCCTGAGGTGGGGGTGGTTCCGTATCAGATCTCAGCACATGCTTGGCAGGGTGGTGGGACCAGCGAGTTCCTGCTTGCGGTACCTGGGCAGGAAACGATTCAGATTGCACGCTTGCAGCGAGGTTGGAAATATCCGGCGGGTACTGTTTTCGCAAAGACTATTTCACTCGGTAGTGTGCGGGTTGAAACACAAGTATTGCACTTTGATGGTATCAATTGGCAGCCGTACAGCTATTTGTGGAATGATGGTCAAACCGATGCCGACTTGGTCGAAGCTGTCGGAATTGAAAAGGAGGTCAAGTACGAGTTGGACAATGGGCAATCCGTGACCACTACCTGGAAGGTGCAAAACCGTGCTCAATGTCGGTCTTGTCATGGAAGGCAAAATGGTGGCGCTGTCGGGTTTTCCCTGGAGAATCTGGGCGACAGGCAAATCCTCGATTTCCTGGAAACGGGCGTGCTGAATCGTTCAGCACCGCCGCAGTGGAAGGTCGCAAGCATGGTAAGTCCACATGATCTGTCCCAGTCCCTTGATGCCCGCGCAAGATCGTATTTGGCAGCTAATTGTGCTCACTGCCATCGACGCGGTGGCGGTGGCACGGTCCCAGCTGATTTGTCGTATTCGACTGGCAGAGACGAGATGAATGTTGTTGAGGCAGAGTCAAGTCAAGGGAATTTTGGAATTACCGATGCCAAGGTGGTAGCTGCCGGACGGCCATCGAAATCAACTTTGTTCTACCGAATGGCAACAAGTGGAAGCGGGCATATGCCTAAGCTGGGATCTTGGGACAATGATCGCGCAGGTTTGCAGTTGGTGTATAAGTGGATTGCATCAATGGAGCCAACTGACAGTGAATCTAAAGTCATTGATAGTGCAGAGTCAGGCGACACATCAGTGGCACTCGAGTACTTTGCGGAGTTGATCTTTGACGACAAGATGACGCAACTGCAGTTACAAGTCGCAGGGGAAAAGGCTCACGCCTCCGCGACCCCGTTGACTGCTGCCTTGTTTGAAAGATTTCTGCCGATGCAAAATAGAAGAAAACGTTTGGGTGAAAATGTCGATCGTACAGCGTTACTCGAGATGACAGGAGATGCGAAACGTGGTCGCGAGCGATTCCTTGATGGCCAGTCGATGCAGTGTTCTCTTTGCCATCGGGTGCAGGGAAGTGGTCGCAGTGTGGGGCCGGACATGGATGGAATCGGGAAAAAGCGATCGCGGTTGGAGTTGCTGGAGAGTGTTCTGGATCCATCCAAGGTGATTGATCCAAAGTACCGTAGTCATCAGGTACTCAACACAGATGGGCAGTTGGTAAGCGGTCTTTTGGTGCGTGATACTGCGACAGAGATGGTAATACGTTCTGCAGATGGCAGGAATCATCGAATTAGCAAAGATGAGATCGAATCACGGCGTGTGCAAGCAGAGTCGTTGATGCCAAATGGCTTGGCGGGGGACATGACCGCTCAGGAAGTCGCTGATTTGCTTGCGTTCCTGGAATCACTGAAATAAACCGCGTCTCATCATCGTTATCGGAACCACAGGCTTGACTTTGTCGAGTTTTTGGAGCCACTCCTCGTGGTGAATGGGCCGGGGGTTCACTTCACGCGGTACTATTCACTCACGCCGTAGAGCCTCGATCGGATCCATTCGTGCGGCACGGGTTGCAGGATAAAGGCCAAAGAAAATTCCCACGGCAACGGAAATGGCAAATGCCAGTGGAATTGACCAAGGCACAATGACGGGGGTCACATTTCTGATTGCATCTGGAAGATTGTTCATCGCATCAGGGACCCAAAGTTGAAGAATTTGTCGTAACCACCCCATCATGAGAGGGCATGTCAGACCGCCGGCGATTCCAGCGACTCCACCGATCGCTGAAAGCACAATGGTTTCAGCTAGAAACTGTCTCGTGATATCCTTGCGTTTGG
The DNA here is from genome assembly GCA_002690925.1 of Rhodopirellula sp. Lineage (GTDB taxonomy): Bacteria > Planctomycetota > Planctomycetia > Pirellulales > Pirellulaceae > Rubripirellula. The sequence goes on along the minus strand of NZGD01000065.1, from coordinate 48,911 downwards.
CGCCCAGGGCCCTGCGAATGCCAATTTCTCTGGTTCGCTCGGTGACGGTTGCCAGCATGATGTTCATGATTCCGATCCCACCTACGATGAGTGTGACTGCGGCAATCATCCCCATGAATACCATGAACATCAGACGTGTCGTTTTTGCTTGTTCAAGTAGTTCCAATGGAACGACGACCGCGTAGTCTTTTTCGGTATGCAGTTTTTGCATTGTCCTTCGAATTGCATCGGCCGTAGCGAGGACTTGATCAGATGACTCAAGCTGAAATGTGATTTGACTTAACTCAACTTCTTCTCCGGTGCGCTGACCTGATTGTACGAAGAGGACACGATCACCAATTCGTTGCCAAAAGGTGGTTAGTGGGATGTAGACATCTTTGGCAAAGTCCTGTGCCGAAATGGATCCACCGATGCCGGCGGTAGGGGTTCTGGGCTGCATTATTCCGACAACGACGTACGGTAGTTCACGTATGCGAATCACCTTGCCCATGGGGTCCTCGGTTGAGAAAAACAGATTGGCAGTTTCAGCAGCCAAGACGCATACGTTGGCACGTTGCTGGACATCGACGTCAGCGATGAATCTGCCGCGGGCGAGTTTCAGATGCATGATTTCAGCGTACTCGGGAGTGCAAGCCACCAGATGACTGGCGAGTGTTACGGCACCATAGTGCGCTTCACGCCGAGTTTCGCGGATTCGTACAGCATTCTTAATCGTTGTGATGCCCGTCAGTGCAGCAACGTCTGATCGGCGGATTCCATACTCAACATAGAAGTTGGATTCGTTGACCGAGTCATCGGGAGGAAGCACGGAACGCAAGATTATGTTTGTGGCACCTAGTTCCGAAATCTGCCGCTGGGCTTCCCGACTGATTCCCTCACCAATGGCGAGTAACCAGACAACACTGGCTACACCAATGAAAATTCCAAGTACCGTCAGTAAGGACCGCATAGGATGCAGGAGGAGGCTCTTGATGCCAAGTCGCCAGATTCGGGGACGTAGCAGGTTCATGTGCCTGCATCAGCTTGCGCTGTTCCGATTTCAGTCGCAGTGAATTCTTTGTCAGTCTGGTTCGGTGGTTGCGGTGGTTCGGCAAACTGCGTGTTGTTTCGATTTGCATCTTGATCATTGACAGCAGCCTTGGTAGCCGTCGGTAAATCGGACCGTTGGATGAATCGAAACGGGGTCAGAGCCACTTGGTCTCCCTCTGTGATGCCCTCGGTGACTACCACTTGATTGTTGTTATTGGGACCGATGGTAATTGGCGTTGGACGCCATCCGTCGCCATCACGTATGAGGCAATAATGGGATTTCTCATGGGCAATTACTGCAGCGAGTGGAATTTGCAAGACTGAAGTCTCGGCCTCGAAAAAGATCTTAACTTTCGCTCGTAAACCAGGTCGGATCGTTTTGGGGGGATCTTTGATGGCAACTTCCACTCCATATTCAAGCGGAGCGCCATGCCATCGCATTGGAAATGGGTAGGGCGCTACGCGTTTGACTTTGCCGAAAAGAAGTTTCTCTGGATCTGCGTCTAGTGTGATCTCAGCTCGCATGCCGGGGCTGACACGATTGATGTGGGACTCATTGATTTTTACATCCACCTGCATTTTTTTGATGTCGGGTAGGCGAGCGACCATTTGATTGAAGCGAATCTGGCTACCTTCTTCGATTACGACAGGTTCACCTCGCTGCCGCTCGTTCGCGTATACGACCTGACCAGCAGCAGGTGCATGAATGGTGCAATGGTCAATTTGTTCAGTGATTTCGCTCAGCTTTTGGTTGCTTAGCTTCTGTGTAAATTCAGCGGCTTCGACATTTGCTTTCTGTTTTTCAATTTCCGCGGTGAATTCTCCGACTTTCCGCTCTCGGGTAAACTTCTTGAAAACGTCCAAGGCTCGTTTGCTCGCGGCAACATCCTTTCTTGATTTCTCAAGTGCGAATTCACCTGCACTGACTTGCAACTGGTTGAGTATACCCTTGGCTGCCATCCGCCGATTGGAAGCAAGTTCAAGCTCTTTTCTGCGGAGGTTTTCCTGCGTGACGAACACAGCACTCTCAAGTGTCTCGACCTCTTGCTGAAATAGGCCTTCAACGTACTCCCGCAACGTGCGTTCAGCATTAGCGAGATTGCTTTCGGCTTGTATGAGAGCCGACTTGTCCTTTGCAACCACAATTTGCTGAGCAATCAATTCGTTCTGCAAAACCGAATCATCAAACTGTACAAGCAGGTCCCCTTTTTTAACCTCGGTTCCTTCGTCACACAGACTCACAATTGTGACACCGGCAGACCCTCTCGACTCGACTTCGCACCGGACTTCTACATTGCTGCTGCTGACAATGTCACCTGGTTCAGTCACAAACGCTTCAAATTTGCTGCGTTCAACGGAGTGCAGCAGCAAGGTCTGTTCTGCTTGCTGAGTCCAAATTCCTTCTTTCCTATTGAGAGTAAGAAGCAGCAAGATTACGCCGCTGAGAGCGACAGGAATAATGACGGATGCCCGCCCGTATCGCCCACTCCATCTTTGGCTCGCGCTCATGGATTAACCTTAGGTTGGGGCAGGAAATGAATCGATAGTGGGTATAGGTCTGTCTGCAACACTGTCCTTCTACAGGATGGTGTCTCTGTAACACTATAAATTGGCAAGAGACCCGGCTCAAATCACTTCAGTCGTTGAGTCCAGGCACAGTGACAGAGAATCGCCTCCTACAACCGGCCTTTTCATCATTGTGCGATCGATTGTACTTGGAATCACCGCTTCCATCTCTCTGTCACGATTCGTATCTGTGACAGAAATCAACCTCTGCAGTAATTTCAGCAAGAGTTCCCTGAACAGATCATGGTGAGGGTCACTCGTCGGTGACGCAACCCTCACTGGCTGTTTTGACACACTTGATGTATTTGAAGAGCGTGCCCCGTGTCGCTTTCAGTGGTGGTGCATTCCACGCTGCTGCGCGTTCAGCCAGAACGGCTTCGCTGACATCGACATCGAGTCGATTGGTTTCTGCATCGATGGTCACGATATCGCCATCGACTAGAAGCGCAAGAGGTCCGCCAAGTTGTGCTTCGGGGGTGATGTGCCCCACGATAAATCCATGACTGCCTCCGCTGAAACGCCCGTCTGTCAGCATGGCAACATCCGAACCCAGGCCCGCTCCCATGATGGCGCTGGTCGGTGTCAACATTTCGGGCATGCCCGGCCCACCTTTGGGACCTTCGTAGCGAATCACAACTACATCACCTTTCTGGATCTTATTTTCTTCCAAGGCACGTAGCATGTCTTCTTCACTATCAAAGCAACGGGCTGGTCCACTGAATGTAAGGCCTTCTTTTCCTGTGATTTTTGCAACCGCACCTTCGGTAGCCAGTGATCCTCGCAGGATTCGAATGTGTCCTGATTCCTTTAGCGGTTTCTCGACCGGGCTGATGATCGTCTGCCCTTCTTTCAGTCCGGGCAGGTCTTTGACGTTTTCCGCGAGCGTTTTTCCGGTAACGGTCATGCAGTTTCCATCCATCAGACCTTTCTCAAGCAGGTATTTCATGACAGCAGGTGTGCCGCCGATAGAGTGCAGATCTTCCTGAACAAATTTGCCACTGGGCTTCAAATCAGCTAGATAGGGAATGCGATCGCTAACGGATTGAAAATCTTCGATTGTCAGATCGACGTCGACGCTTCGAGCCATGGCGATCAGGTGCAGAACTGCATTTGTGCTTCCACCTAATGCCATAACGGTGACCATTGCATTTTCAAACGCCGTACGTGTCATGATGTCACGTGGCTTGATGTCAGCTTCAAGAAGCTTGAGGATGGCACCGCCAGCTCGTAGACATTCTTCTTTTTTGGCCGCATCCTCAGCAGGTATGCTGGCTGAGTACGGCAGGGACATGCCGAGGGCTTCGATTGCAGTTGCCATCGTGTTGGCGGTATACATGCCACCACAAGCACCAGCCCCGGGGCAGCTGCGGCGGACGATTTCTGAACGTTCCTCCTCGCTTATTTGGCCTGCAAGGAATTGACCGTAGCACTGAAAGGCGCTGACGATATCCAGCTTTTCATCCTTGTAGCTTCCTGGTTTGATCGTCCCCCCGTAAACCATAATGGCTGGTCTGTTGAGTCGACCCATTGCCATTACGCAACCCGGCATGTTTTTGTCGCAGCCTGGTAGCGCGATCAGACCGTCGTACCACTGGGCACCCATGATTGTTTCGATCGAGTCAGCAATCAGATCACGACTCTGTAAGCTGTAACTCATTCCATCAGTGCCCATTGAGATTCCATCACTGACACCGATTGTGTTGAAACGCATGCCGACCAGACCTGCTGAAGTGACCCCCGTTTTCACTTCAGACGCGAGGTCGAGGAGGTGCATGTTGCAACTGTTACCCTCATACCAGACACTGGCAATACCAACTTGGGCCTTATTCATGTCTTCTGGTTGCATGCCCGTTGCATACAGCATCGCTTGGGATGCTCCCTGGCTCTTGGGTTGGGTGATTTTACTGCTGTATTTGTTGAGTGGCTGATTCATGAGATTTCTTTTTTGGCTTCTTTGCGACGTGCAGAACGCCACTGATTATGATCATCAGCAAACAAATGAAAAAGGGACTGGACTTTTGACAGGGAGATTGACCTTGAAACGCACGCTATTTGCCGCATTTGGTTTGCTGGTACTCATGCAAATCACGACACTGAATGCCATGGCAGAGGATGCCAAAGACGATTTTGCGGTGTTTTCGTTACCACTTTTCGATGGGAATTCACTTCTGGGATGGGAAGGAAACGCATATTGGTTTCGCGTTGAGGACAAGGCCATCGTGGCTGGACGCTTGACAGAGAAAATTCCACACAACGAATTTCTCTGTACGGCACGCGAGTATTCAGATTTTGATCTTAGATTTGAGGCAAAATTGGTTGGCGATGGAAAAAATGCTGGTGTCCAATTTCGTTCTCAGCGTGTTGTCGGAAGCAGCGAAGTTTCGGGGTATCAGGCCGATATTGGGTATGCTTGGAACAGGCCAGTTTGGGGTGCCTTATATGATGAGTCCAGACGGAATAAAATGTTGGCGGAGCCTGGAGCTGATTTGGGAAAAAAATTGGTAAAGCCCGATCAGTGGAATTTCATGCGTGTGGTTTGCAAAGGTCCCCGCGTGCAAATTTTTGTGAACGGTGAACGCACCGTTGATTACACCGAAATGGATGATGCCATTCCGCAGCATGGCAAGATTGGTTTGCAAATCCACAGCGGCAAACCTACCGAAGCGTGGTACCGCAATATTCGTATCCGCGCGTTGTGATGTGGTCGTTTTGGGTTTTCTTCTCTTCCGTCGACTTGGAGACGGTTTTGTTCACTGAGTCATCCGGCCTAAGCCTGAAGCAATTCGTGGCAACATGAAGCATCAAATTGAATTCGTCTACTTTGATTTGGGCAATGTGTTGGTCAGTTTTGATCCGAATGTTGCATGTAACAATCTTGTTGAGAGATTCGGTGTGCGAAAGCAGTTAGCGTGGGAGGCCATTTATGACAGTGGTGTCCAAGACCGATTTGAGCATGGACATTTGAACGGCGAAGAATTCGCAGAACAGATTCGTCAGTTGTTGGGAGGCAGTGCAGAGTGTATGCCGACCATAGGTTTGCTCGACGCGGTCAGTGATATGTTCACACCCATTGATCTGATGGCCGAAGTTCTGAATCGCGTGAGAGAAAATGGATTTCGTGTTGGTTTACTGTCCAATACGTGTCATGCACACTGGGATTGGATTCGTCGTCAGCCCTACTTGATGAATCAGTTCCGGTTTGATGTGACTGTGCTCAGTTTTGAGGAGGGAGCGATGAAACCAGACTCGGTGATTTATGAGGTGGCAGAGGAAAGAGCCGGCGTTCATGCAAAGAGTCTACTTTTCCTCGATGACAAGCCAGAAAACATAAGTGCTGCACTCGCTCGAAAGTGGCAAGCGAACTGTTGCCTGGGCGGGCAAGAAGCCGTTCAAGCGTTGCAGGATTTTGGAGTCTTGGATGAATTGGGGTTAGATCTTTGAATCGTGTTTCTAATTCGCTGCTATTTTGGTTGGTGTTTACTTCGTTGCTGGCCTATGCCTGGCCAGTACAGCAACTGCAGTTCGATCCTTTCACACCGCCTGCGTTGATCAAGGGGCCGCTGATCTGGTCTTTGGTTGCATGTGCGATGTTTTTCCTCGGTACGCTGGTGCGTCAAGATGAACTGCGGCCTTTGTATAAGCATCCATGGTGGGTCGTGTTGGGTGTGCTGACGCAGGTCCTCGTTATGCCGGCAGCCGCTTGGGGTGTTACTCAACTGATTCCTCTTGACCAGGATATCGCAAACGGCGTTATTCTGGTTGGGTGTGTACCTGGAGCGATGGCATCCAATGTGTTGACCAGTACTGCTCGTGGTAGTGTTGCGTATTCCGTCAGCTTAACCAGTGTTGCGACTTTGCTGTCGCCGCTGACTGTCCCTCTGGTGTTGTGGGTTGTGGCGAGCGCTGCGACTGAAAAATCTCTGGTCGAATCTTCCATTCGTCTGTCAGTGCTGGTGGTGCTACCCACTGTGTTGGGTTTTCGTGCATGTCGGACGTGGAATCGTTTTCAAAAATGGGCTGAGGTGTGGGGCCCCAGGATAGCCTCGTGCACCTTGCTTTGGATCATTGTCATTGTGGTCGCAGGTGACCGCGAAAATCTGATGCATGTGGGCATGGTGCTGGTGTTAGCGTTGTTGGTGATCAATGTGCTTGGCTATCTGGCTGGGTGGTTTGTTGGAGGCGTTGCGAAACTCCCGGAGGCTTGTCGAAGAGCATTGACATTGGAAGTGGGAATGCAAAACGCGGGTCTTGGGACTGCATTGGCCGTGACTCTTTACGGCGAGGACAGTTTGGCAACCATTCCAACGGCGGCTTACACCTTTGGTTGCATGCTGACAGGGACAATTTTGGCCGTAGGATGGCAAAGAGGCGGAGAAGGGGTAGAGCCGATGAAGGAACCTAGGACGGGTGATCAGTGACGCTGCCAGTTCAGCTTCGGCTGCCAGTGAGGCTTGGGACAACTTCGTAAGTCGAATGCAGTGAAAAGCAGCAGATCGGGCTGTGGGCTTCCGGCTCAGTCACGGTATGATGATAACGTCGATTTAACCTATCGCGGACCTTCAAGAGAGCAGATGTCAACCTCGCCACCGAATTCAGAATTTGCCATCGAACATGGTGTGCCGCGAGCGGCTGCCGTGATTGACATCGGCGCAACTAGTATTCGTATGGCGATTGCTGAAATTCATCCTGACGGAAAGGTGCGGACCCTCGACACGTTGGCACAGCCGATGGATTTGGGACGCGAAGCTTTCGAAAATCGCCGCTTCTCACGCAAGAGCATCGAGCGGTCAGCTGCTGTCCTGCATCGCTATCAACGCGTTCTGCAGGAGTATGGAATCAAGCCGGCGGATGTGCGTGTTGTGGCAACCACTGCAGTTCGAGAAGCATCAAATCGCTTAGCCTTTGCAGATCGCATCTATGTTGCGACAGGTTTGAACGTCGAGCCCATCGATGAGGCTGAGGTCAATCGCATTACCTATATGGGAGTCATGCCACAGTTGCAGGCTCATCCTGCTTTGTCGGATGGCAAGTCACTGGTTGTTGAAGTGGGTGGCGGTAATACTGAGGTATTGCTGGTGCGTGGTGGGAACGTACTTGAGAGTCAGTCGTTCCGTCTTGGCTCACTGCGGTTGCTTAGAACGCTTAAAGGAGTGCGGTCTAGTGCCTCTCGTCGCCGCGCCATGATGGAGAGTCACATCCGACGGGCGTGGAATCGTTTGACGGATGAAAAACAGGATGTCAGTTCTGTTCATGTTGTGGCGATCGGTGGTGATATTCGTTTTGCGTGCAAGCACGTTTTAGATAATTGGGATAGTAAATCGCTTGCTGAAATGCCAACGCGCCAACTAGATGAATTTACTTCGAAAATTCTAAAGCTTGATGAAGATGCGATCGTGCGTCGCTATGGTGCAAGCTATACGGAGGCAGAGACACTGGGGCCAGCGCTACTGGTTTACACGATGCTCGCGAAGCATCTTGCGCTCGACCATGTTTTTGTTTGTGATACCAACCTCCGAGATGGCCTGCTGCACGACATGGCATTGGGTGGTGGTTGGACCGCTGAGTTCCGAAATCAGATTGTTCGTTCGGCAATTTCACTTGGACGCAAATTTGATTTTGATGAATCTCATGCACGGAATGTGGCGGAACTGGCACGCAAATTGTTCCAGCAGTTTCAGCATGAGCATCTTTTGGATAATCGCCATGAGGTCATTTTGTTTGTGGCGGCTTTGTTGCATGAAATTGGCTTGGTTGTGAATGTTAAAAGTAATCACAAGCACGCGTTGTATCTCATCCGTCATAGCGAATTATTTGGTTTGTCCGAGGGTGAATTGCTGCAGGTGGGGCTCGTCGCCCGTTACCATCGTCGCGCATTCCCACAACCTTCACATGTCGATTATGGATCGTTGTCGCAGGAAGACCGCGTAACCGTTTCCAAGTTGGCTGCGCTGCTTCGTCTTGCAATCGCTTTAGATGACACTCGAAGTGGGCGGATCTTGGACATCGAGTGTGTGAATGATGGTCAACAATTGGTGATCAATGTTCCTGGGGTTGACGATGTTTCATTGGAACAGATAGCCATGCGAGAAAATGCAGGTCTGTTTCGGGATGTTTTTGGAATGCCTGTGCTATTGCGTGCTCGCAGGTCGTAGGTGCGATGATGATCAGCACAACGAACACAACACTGCCCCTCTTTCTTGGGTGCCCGGTCTGGGCGTGTGGCCGATGGGGCGGACAGGTTTATCCAGCGAGAACACCTCGGAAAGACTGGTTGCGATGGTATTCGCGGACGTTCAACACGGTTGAAGGAAATAGCACCTTTTATGCTTTGCCTGGTCAAGATGCCATTCAGCGCTGGGTTGAGCAGACGCCTGATAATTTTCGCTTTGTCTTGAAGGTGCCGAGGACAATATCTCATGAATTGGAGTTGGAGCATTCGCACGCTGCAATTCGGGAATTCCTTCAACGCATTACACCTTTGCAGGAGGCATCGCGTCTTGGCCCTACCTTTTTGCAGTTAGGGCCGCGATTTGGTCCGGAGCGAATGCCAGTACTCACCCGGTTTCTCGAGAATTTACCACGGGACTTTAAGTGGGCGGTGGAACTGAGGCACGAAAACTGGTTTGATTTGGGGGAAAACGAAAAACGAGTGAATGATCTGTTGCAACGTTTAGAAATTGACAAGGTGCTGTTCGACAGTCGTCCGCTGTTTCAGGCTCCGCCAGATGACGAAATTGAGGAAGTCTCACAGAATCGTAAGCCGCGAACACCCGTTCGCCAGACCGTCACTGGCCAACAGCCCATGTTGCGGCTAGTGGGACGCAATCGAGTGGAACTGACGGATCGATTTTTAAACCAGTGGGTTCCAATCATTGCAGGATGGATTCAGCAGGGTTTGAATCCTTACGTTTTCACGCATGCACCCGATGACAAGTTTGCTGTTGCCTTTGCAAGAAGATTAGCTGAGCGTTTAAAAACTGAAATGCCTGAAACTGATTGCAGTATTCCCTGGCCACCCTCGCCGTTGCGACAATTATCCTTGCTCCATGAAAGTGGGGATGAAAATTGATCGTTCATCTGTGCAGTGGCACTGCCAATGATTCATTCCGATTGCTTCTTTTGGGAGGTTATGCTGACGCAAGAGTCTTTTTGGTTAGCGGGGTAGTTCATTGTCTTGGCTGATTATTGCAAATGGTGCTGATGGAACTGATCCCTACTGGGAATCACGTCATCACATGGTGGAAACGTGCATTGCCACAGCGGGGGTGATTGACCTCCGGGTCCTCAACGCTATCCGCCATACCCTGCGTCATGAGTTCATGCCTGCGGAAATGGCAGAAAAAGCATATCTCGACATGGCCGTTCCTATCGGTGACTCGCAAACGATCAGTAGTCCCTTTACTGTGGCATTGATGACAGAAACGCTCAGACCTAGCAAAACGGATCGGGTTCTCGAAGTGGGTACCGGTAGTGGATACCAGGCAGCGGTTTTGAGCCCATTGGTAGAACATGTTTATTCGATTGAGATCATGCCATGTCTCAGTCGTCAGGCTTCCGAGACGTTACATCGCCTGAAATATGACAACGTGTCCACGCGCGTTGCCGATGGCTTTGAAGGATGGCCAGAAGCAGCGCCTTTTGACAAAATTATTGTGACTTGCAGCCCGGAGGAAGTACCTGAACCTTTGGTTGAACAGCTTTGTGAAGGCGGGACACTGGTCATTCCAGTGGGGGAACGCTATCAGCAGACGCTTTTTCGGATGGTCAAAACGAATGGCAAGTTGGTGCGAGAGGAGCTTAGGCCAACACTATTTGTTCCCATGACAGGTGAGGCCGAAGAAGGGCGGCAGATATTGCCCGATGCCAAGAATCCAGCCGTTGTGAATGGGGATTTTGAGGTCCGGGCACGTCAGCCAGGTGCCTCAGCCAGTTCATTCACTTCATTACCAAATACAGCTGCAATCGCGGATCAGGTTCCAGGCTGGTACTACGGGAGGCAGGTCAAGTTGTTGGATGGTAACTCGAGTAATCCAGCGGCTGTTGGTAAGACATTTGTGCGGTTCACTAATCAGCTGCCGGGGCTCAGTGCCCACCTTCTCCAAGGCATTCCTGTGGATGGCAGGCTGATCCAGCAAATGGTGTTGAGTGGCTTCTGTCGGACCTCTGGAGTTGTACTGGGGGCCGATGCGAACGCTGCACCGATGATCTCGATCAGCCTTTATGACGGTTCACGATCCGAAGTGGCCGTTTTTTGGCTGGGACCCTACGGTGGGAGCCACGATTGGAAGGCTACCAAGATGGTATTTGACGTGCCCGAATCCAGTCGTGAGGCAATTTTGCGAATCGGGCTATTCGGAGCTACCGGAATTGCTGATTTCGATGGTATCCGCCTTTCCAAGACGCTCTAAGCAGTGATTCGGGGGGTAGCGGGTGGCACGAACTCGCATCGGATCTCCCCTAGCCGTTAAAAGTTCGCCAAGGATGCTTGTTTGCCCAGACTGTCTCGTTATCCTATTCGTTGGGCTGCTCATTGAGATCTGCGGCTTAAATAACTGCTGAACGAACTAGGAGAATTGAAATCATGAGGTATTTAAAGTACTTCGTTTGCGCAGGCGCTATTGTCGCGTTCGCGGGGACAGTTGAGGCCGGTGGATCTTGGGGAGGCTCTTCAGGCGGCTCTTCAGGCGGCTACGCTTCATCCGGCGGAAGCAGTGGAGGCGTGGGAGTTCGATGGCATGCAAGACATGCGTATTCCTATGCGGGAGGCTCCTCAGGCGGTTACGCGACATATTCTGGGGGAAGCAGTGGCGGTTCCTCGGGTGGTAGCACCGGGCATGTCGGCCCCATTCGGCGTCTATTTGCGAAAATTCATGCAGCCAAAGCTTCTTTGCATAATCACGGTAGCAGCGGCGGCTCATCAGGCGGTTACGTCGTCCGATCCAACGGCTCGTCCGGCGGTAGCAGCGGTGGATACTCTTCCTATCGATTCTTTGGCCCTCGTGTCATGTATTCAACCGACATGGGGTCAACGACTTACGAGTCGACCATGACCGAACCAGCCAATGCTGCACCCAGTGAAGCGGCTGCTCCCGCTAGCCCACCAGCTGCTCAGGCCCCAGCTGAGAAGAAGCCAGCAGAAGATGATTCGGCATCTGTCGAATCGGACTCAGCATTGCTGACCGTTTCGGTTCCTGAGGACGCCCTTGTTTTCGTGAACGGTTTTCAGACAAAAGCGGTTGGCCTTGTACGTTCATTCAAGTCCAGTGGATTGAAGCCAGGCTTCGTCTACAACTACGAGGTTGAGGTCACTTATCAAGTTGATGGTGCCGAGCGAACTGAAACCAAGTCTATCAAGTTGCGTTCTGGAACTAGCCAGACTTTGATTTTTGCGGCGGGTAATCAGCCTGCTGAGCAAGCTTTGGTAGAGACGATGGTTCAACTCACGGTTCCTGCCAACGCACGCGTCACGCTTGCTGGCAACACCACGCAGGGTGATGGAAGCGTTCGAACCTATCGAACCTCGCAGTTGAAGGACGGTGAAGTATGGTCAGGCTACACTGTCCATGTTAGCGCCGAGATCAACGGCAAGTCAGTGAGCGAAGAGCAGACCATTGATTTGGTCGCTGGCAGCACAAATGAGCTGACCTTTGACTTTGGTTTGAGTCAAGTCGCTAGTCGCTAGTCGGCTTTTGCTTCTAAAGTGCTTTTCGAAAAGTCGCGCCCGGATTGAGTCTGGTCGCGGCTTTTTTTGATTTTCATGCCCCTGCAAATATTTGGCCCTACAGTCGGTACAGGACGAGTAAGCCGAATTGTTGTGATATTCTCTGCTGCAGACTCTGGATTAGTGGACTAACGTAGAGAAGCGTCTTGTCGCCAACTAGCACTCCCGTCAACGCCTACCACACATGGACTCTGAACCTGTCTTTTTGACCAAACGAGTTCGTTTGCTGCTGAGTGTTGTGATCATTGGCCATCTGCTGGCCTTGGTGTTGCCACCTTTGTCAGTGCAGACTCGAGGTGGTATCGGGCAATCGCCATCGGTCTCGACAGCCTTGGAGTTCTTTGAGCCGTACAGTCAGGCTCTGTACATTGATCGCGGCTACGCATTCTTTGGTCCGGATCCCGGGTCCAGTCACCTGATTCAGGCCGCAATCACGAGTCCCGAGGGGCCATTGATTGAAAAGATGTATCCTGATCGTAATCAGCAGTGGCCGCGTTTATTGTATCACCGTCATTTCATGTTGAGTGAGTTCATGCATGAGATCTATCAACCACCAGGGCCATCGGAAGAACTGCGTAAAGCAAGTCGCGAGGAAGCGCGGTATTGGTCGCTTTTGAGAGCGCGGTACAAACATGTCCTCCAATCGATCGTGGAACACCTCAAACATGAGTACCCAGGTGATGAAGTCGCCATTCGACGCATTGAACACCTGGTTCCTGATCTGATCGATTATCAGCAGGAGCCGATTGAACTGACGGACCAGCGTCTTTACCGCGTGTTGCTGGATCAGCCAATTGAGCAGGAAGCTGACAAATGAACCGATGTGGTAAATCAGTCAAAAATTGGCTGCTCGGATATAGTGATGCGTGGGACCGATTTTGGTTCACACCGCGTCAGCCCCATCTCCTTTCAATCCTCCGAATCATTACGGGGGTCATGCTGCTGTACTCGCATCTGGTTTTAGCGACGGACTTATTAGCATTTTTGGGAGACTCAGCGTGGGTAAATAACGAAACCGCCAGGCAATTGCACGATGGCACTTTTGGGCTGTCGGACTACGGGAGGACTTATCTTTGGTTCATCAGTAGCCCAGCTTTGCTTTGGATACACCATGTTTTCACGATTACAGTGACTGCATGTTTTGCTTTGGGGATTTTGACCCGTATTACATCTCCCTTGGCGTGGTTCCTGCAACTCATGTATTTGCACCGACTGACAGGGGCACTTTTCGGGTTTGATCAAATCCTGACGTACATGGCTATGTATCTGATACTTGCTCCATCCGGCAGTTGCTACAGTGTCGATGCATGGTTGAGAGATCGGTTTACTTTGCCTGAAAGAGGATACGTTTGGAATTGGCTGTTTCCAGAAGCAAAAGCAACGGTGCTTGCGAACGTTGCCACTCGTCTGTTGCAGCTGCATCTATGTGTGATCTATTTATTTGGTGGGATCAGTAAAGCTCGCGGGCAAACATGGTGGGACGGAACTGCGATCTGGTACTCTGTTAGCAACTATGAGTACCAATCGTTGGATATGACGTGGCTATCCAATTATCCTCGCTTGTTTAGCGCGATGACCCATGTCACGCTTTTTTGGGAAATCTTCTACTGTGCGCTCATCTGGCCGCGACTAACGCGTCCATTCGTCATCGCAATTGCGGTCGCAGTGCATGCCGGGATTGCATTGACGCTTGGTATGATCACTTTTGGCTTCATGATGATTGCTGCTAATATGATCTTCATCAGTCCAGTATGGGTGCAACACTTGCAGCTCAGTTTGCAACGTGCTTCTCAACAAAACGAAGCGTGATCCGGGGGGAGCACAAATTGTTGCCTCGGCCAAGACTGCCCTAGGCACGTAGTGATCGTTCACCGGTCACGGGGCGAAAATGAATAGCATCATTCAGGAATACGATTCATCATTTTGCAGCACACTTTGGGTGCGGATTAAGTACATGCCGAGATAATGCCAATGCGATTTGTGATGCGAGCCTACAGCTTGAGTAGTGGTTCGCCAGTCATTTCATCTGGTATCGGCAGTCCCAGCAGTTCCAGTGTGGTAGGTGCGATATCAGCAAGCCGGCCGCCGGGACGCAGCTCCCGACCCTCAAGACCGGGTTCAACGACGATTAGAGGAACGTCAAAGGTGGTGTGTGCTGTATGGGGGCCACCACTTTTCGGATCGATCATTTGTTCACAGTTGCCATGGTCAGCTGTCACGATGAGTGAACCACCCTTGGCAAGCGTGGCTTCGACAATTTGTCCAACGCAGGAATCTACTTTTTCGACCGCCTTAACGGCCGCTTCAACGACTCCGGTGTGTCCAACCATGTCGCCATTGGCGAAGTTCACGATGATCAATGCTGCTTGTTCGGAATCGATTTCTGCAAGAACTTTTGATGTGACCTCTTCTGCTGACATTTCAGGTTTTTGGTCGTAGGTCGACACATCACGGGGTGAGGCGGCCATTCCTCGACCCTCTTCAGAAAAGGGATCGTCCCGGTAGTCATTGAAAAAGAAAGTGACATGGGGATATTTCTCTGTTTCAGCGCAACGGAACTGATGCAGGTTCAGGCTGCTGATGTACTCACCAAGTATGTTTGGCATTTTGGCGGGCTTTTCAAAGATCACCTGTACAGGTAGTCCGGCTTCATAGCCAGTCATGGTGGCAAAGTAGAGATTCTGGATTTGAGCGCCACGGTCAAATCCTCCACCTTCGATGTCTTTCCATTGGTTATCAGGAAATACGAATGCCTTCGTGATCTCTCGTGTTCTGTCGCCGCGGTAATTGAGGAAGATGATGGCATCGCCATCTTTGACAAGGGTCGGACCATTGGGGCCAGCGATGGAAGTCGCCGCGATGAATTCATCACCCTTGCGGTTTGAATCCGTTGGGTTGTCATAATAAGACTGAATCGCGTCATCCGCTGTTGTCGCAGTTCTTTCAGCTCCCTGCGTCATCATGCGGTAAGCCGTCTCGACTCGTTCCCAACGCAGGTCTCGATCCATGGCATAGAAGCGGCCCACGACGCTGGCGACATGCCCTACACCGGCTGCTGCCATTTTATCTTCCAGCTGCTGAACGAATTCTTTGCCGCTAGTTGGTGATGTGTCACGGCCATCGGTGATCGCGTGAACTGCAAATTTTTCACTAGCGAGTCCGGAATTCTTCACAAGATCGACGACAGCAAACGCGTGCTCCAAATCACTGTGAACCCGTCCATCGGACATCAAGCCGAGCAGATGTAATGTTCCACCACTGCTTTTCACATGCTCAATCGATTCTTGAATGACTGGCTTGCTGAAAAACGATTCGTCGCGAATTGCCCGGGTGATTCGCATCACTTCTTGATCGACGATTCTGCCAGCGCCAATGTTCTGGTGTCCTACTTCGCTGTTGCCCATGACGCCGGCGGGTAGGCCTACGTCCTCACCTGATGTGTGAATCAGAGTGTTGGGGTAATCACGCATCAGCGCATCGGACACGGGGGTATCCGCTAAATGCACGGCATTCGCGTGATTCCACTCGGAGTTAGGGTTTTCACCCCAGCCATCACGGACGATCAGAACAACAGGTTTTCGGCGGACTTGCGTCAATGGACCGTTCTCTTTTATTGGATGCAAAAAACAGAATTTAAGGGCGGTTTTAGAATGATTCGCCATACTTTGGGCAATGTGCCAGCCAGTTTTGCGACCACTAGCTCGGTTCAATTTAGCCGACAGAGACGCTCCTCGGAACGCCCGACCAAATCGTTCATTTCAGTCATTCAAGCCCGCTTCGAGCCTGCTGGTTGATCCGCTACGCTAGCTTCTCAACCTCGACCAGTCCCCACAGGAATTATCTGATCATGCCCATTTTACGCTTTGATCCCTCCGGCAGCATCAATTCGGATTTCGGTGTTACTGAAGAGCAGGTCGCAGGTTTGTCAGGTACCTTGGCGGAATTGCGGACTGAGATCGTCGAAACCGATTCCAAACAGTACGAGTCGGGGCAGGTTCCTGAGAATAAGCAGCCTTTGGATGCTCGCTTCTTCTGGCTTCCTGAAGAGCAGTTAGCAGCCTATGAGGCGGAGCGTGGTTCGTCAGAGTTGGGAAGGATTTTTCAGGTAGCCAATGGCATCCACAACGAGATTGACGCCGTTGCAGTGCTGGGCATTGGTGGGTCCTACATGGGGGCGCGGGCAATGATGGAAGCCTGCTGCGATCCTTATCACAACGAACTGACTCGCGGTGACCGAGGCAGTAAGCCACGCATGTATTTTGAGGGAAACAATGTTGACAATGATGCGAGCAACGCTTTGCTGCATCGACTCAAAGCAGGAGGGTACGGAGCGACTGAGGCAGAGCAACGCTTTGCCATTGTTGTCATCAGTAAAAGTGGTGGAACGATGGAGACTGCTGTTGCTTTGCGACAATTCCTGGCTTCCCTCGAGACATCTTTGGGCGACCAGGCGGCAAAAGAATTGGGTCGCCTTGTAATTCCGGTTACCGGATCTTCTGGAAAACTACATGACTTGGCGTCTGCGATTGGTTGTGAGCAGGTATTCAGTGTTCCGGAAGGAGTGGGAGGGCGATTTAGTATTCTGTCTCCGGTTGGGCTGATGCCAGCAGCGATGTTGGGATTGGATTGTATGAAACTGCTGGAGGGTGCAGTTGCCATGAATGAGCACTTCAAAAATGCTGCTTACGAGGAGAATGTCGTGTTGCAGTACGTCGCGGTTAACCACCTACTTGCCAAGCATCGCAAGAAGTCGATTCGTGTGATGAGTGTGTGGAGCAAGGCTCTCGAAGCAGTCGGTTTGTGGCATGATCAACTGCTTGCAGAGTCCAATGGTAAAGAGGGGCTTGGGGTGACTCCGTTGACAACCGTAAATACCAGAGATTTGCATAGCCGACATCAGCAGCATCAGCAGGGGCATAATGACAAAGTTTTCAATAATCTCATTGTCGAACACTATCGAACGGATCCTTTGCCAGTCGGGCACAGTTCAAGAAACCAGGATTTGCTCAATGACCTCGCTGATCGCTCGTTGCCAGAAATAATGGCGGCTGCTATCAAGGGTACAAACGACGCTTTACACCAAGATGGTCACCCTACTACCAATATTTTACTGCCTCGCATTGATACGCATGTTTTGGGGCAGCTATTTCAAATGTTGATGATTGCAACAGTCGTCGAGGGCAGGCTGCTGGGGGTTAACCCTTATGGGCAGCCCGGGGTTGAGCAATACAAGCAAAACATGAACAAGAATCTCGGCCGCAGCTAACGATGGGCTTGCCGTTGAGAAAAATGCGTGCGGTTGCCAAAGCATGTGTGGATTCTTTTCAGAGCGTTCGTAGCGTGAGATCCTTTTGCTCAACGGGTCGCGTTGCCCGATCCGTGGATGGTTTACGCGAAATTCTGGTATGAAATTCCAGATACGAACGGATCCAATGGTTTCATTGTTATCACTCCGGGTTACTTTCTTTCCATGTTGGCTACAATGGTGGGTGTCCCCCGCCCTGCCCTACCCTACGATTTGGAAACGATTCATCGATGTCAGCAGTTGACCAGCTTTTTGCCGATTTGCGATCTGATGGCCGTAAAGCGTTGATGCCATTTTTTACTGCTGGCGATCCAGACATAGCCACCACGGCACAGATCATTCAGGCCGCCCAGGCAGCTGGCGCAAATCTATGCGAGGTTGGGGTTCCGTATAGCGATCCGATCGCTGATGGACCTGTGATTCAGGCTTCTTATCAGCGTTCGCTTGACCGTGGTTTTCGACTTCAGCAGATGATGGACATGGCCGAAAGTTTGAAGTCAGAAGTCACCGTGCCGTTGGTGTCGATGGTCAGTTACGCAATCATTTATCGCGTCGGTTTGAAAAAATACGTGCAGCAAGCAAAGACCGCAGGTTACGCCGGTGCAATTGTGCCTGACTTGTTGGTCGAAGAGGCAGATGAGTTATCGCGGATTTGTACCGACGAGGACTTCAGCTTGGTGCAGCTGGTCACGCCGACGACACCTCGAGAACGCCAGGTCAGGATTGCTGAGTCTTCTTCAGGTTTTCTTTATTACGTATCTGTCACTGGAATTACAGGAGAGAGGACCGCTCTCCCAGAGGATTTGGTTGACAATGTGAAGTGGCTTCGGGGACAGACGGACTTGCCCATCTGCATTGGGTTTGGAATCAGCGGCCCCGAGACTGCTGCCAGACTGGCGCCTGTTGCTGATGGCCTGATAGTGGGATCGGCTGTGGTCCGAAGGGTGCATGATGCTGGAAATACTGATGCAGCAGTGACACACGTTACCGAATTTGTTACCGCGTTGCGTCGCGCGATCGACAACGCGCCAAACCAACTTGTATGACAGATTGCTCCAAACGCGAACAGAGTGGACGCTACAGATTTATGGATTCAAACCCACGACGAGACTTTCTTAAGAAAGCCGCTTCAGCGTTACCGATTGTTGCAGCAACCGCTTCGAATGAAGCGAGTGCAGTCGATGAAAAAAATGAAGCTGACAAGCAAGACCCACAGTCATGGCAGGGCCGGATGAAGGCCCCTGATGACGGCAAGCGTTATGGTTGGTTCGTCGATACACGGCGATGCTTTGGATGTCACGCTTGCGAAGTCAGTTGTAAATCTGAAAATGATGTACCTTTGGGGAACTACATTCGTCAAACCACTTATCTTGATAAGGGTAAATATCCAGAGGTGGCAAGGCTGTTTTTACCGATGTCCTGTCAGCACTGTGAGGATGCTCCTTGTATCAAGGTTTGCCCATGCGGGGCTCTTCACAAAGAGGCTGGAGGCACCGTGGCTGTGGATTATGACATCTGTTGTGGTCACGGCTCCTGTGTCGATGCCTGTCCGTACGGAGCAATCTATATGGATCCAGTCGCTAGCCAGGCGGTCAAGTGCCACAACTGTTATCACCGTGTGGAATCCGGAATGGAGCCGGCTTGTGTGCCGACTTGCCCTGCCGAAGCACTGAATTTTGGTGACCTGAACGATCCTCAATCAAGGGTCAGTCAGGCAATGAAGCGAGCGAAGGATGAGGATGTTGAACTGGTGCAGATCCGAGTAGAAAAAGAGACAAAGCCCAGGATGTGGTTCGCTGGCCCCGCAGCCGCTGAAATCGAAAAGAAATTGCCTCGTGAGGGTGAGTCTTATCGTCCTGAGTCATACGATATCTACAATTGGAAGGAGGAGGAACTATGAGTCAAGATGACAATCCTCAATCCCGCCTGAGCCAGCGACGACGTTTTTTGAATCTTGGATTGGCCACGATAACAAGTGGCGTTCTTATCAGTCGCAACAGCAAAAGCGAAGCTGGGCAGGCACCTGCTACTGGGATCCCGGGTGACGAAAATGGTACTGACGATCGCCCGGTCCTGGACTCGCCTCAGCGGCGAATTGATATCGAAAAGTGGCGAAAGCTGAAGTCTGAGCCTTATGAGTTGGGGTCTTTTGGAGAGATGCCTGGTGTCTGCAATTTGCCCGGACCGTTGGCGAAGCGAAATTGGCCAGATCGTGCAAAGTATGAAGGGGCGGTAAAGGTCCCTGGGATGTGCCAACTGTGCAGTACGGTTTGTGGCATGATTGGATATGTCAAGGATGGTCGTCTGTTGAAGGTGGAGGGAAATCCCAAAGACCCCAACAGTCGTGGTTATTTGTGTGCACGCGGTCAGGCTTCCTTGAATCACCTGTATCATCCGGAGCGTTTACTTTATCCATTGAAGCGTGTCGGAGAACGTGGTGAGGGAAAGTGGAAGCGTATCAGTTGGGATGAAGCACTGGATGAAATTGCTGAGAAGCTCAAAGCGGTACGAGACTCTGGGCATCCAGAGGAGTTCGCTTTCCACCAGGGACGACAACGTAGTAAGGATGCTTTGAAGCGTTTTTTGGATGCCTTTGGAACAAAAACTCAACTTTCACATCGCTCACTTTGTTCGGGGAATCGACGTGCAGCCAATCTCACCGGTTTGTGGGAAAGCGATTGGGATCTCAATGACGTTGAACATTCAAAGTACATTCTCAATTTCGGATCAAATGTTTTTGAGGCACATCAGGGTCATGTCCCGTTTGCGAGTCGCGTGCAACGCGGACGTTTTGAAAATGGAGCGAAACTGGTAACGTTCGATGTACGGATGTCAAACACTGCCGGCGGTAGTGATGAATGGCATTCGCCATTTCCTGGAACGGATGGGGCGGTTGCGTTGGCAATGTGCAATGTGATCATTTTCCAGAATCTACATGATGAACAATTCATCAAACGCTGGACTAATGTAAGTGTTGACGAATTACGGCAACACTTGAAGTCTTATACCCCTGATTGGGCTGAGCGAGTTAGTGGTATTGCGGCTGATGACATTGTGAGGATTGCTACCGAGTTTGCTGCTGCGGCACCCGCGGCGACAACGATCTGTAACCGTGGAAGCTCTGCGCATCTGAACGGTTTTTATAACGATCGTGCCATTGGAATGCTCAATGCACTGGTGGGAAGCGTTGGAAAGAAAGGGGGTTGGTGTTGGTCTCCTTGGGGAGGTTTGGACCCGGTAGTCAAGACACCACCGATGCCACCTGGAGCAAAAACGCAAAGTGTACTCGAGGATCCTCCTGAGTATCCACTTGCCAATGTATGGAGACGGATGCGTGTAGGTGAAATCGTTTATCTCTACCTGTTGCAGGATCGCGCAAAGTTACAGGCTTACATGACGTACAACCTCGACTCTCCAATGACTTGGCCCGAGGAAAGCATGACTCAGCAGATTTTGTCTGACGAGGAAAAGATCCAGTTTCACGTGTGCATCAATTCCTTCTATAACGAAACTGCACACTTTGCCGATATCGTGTTGCCATGGACGACTTTCATGGAACGGTGGGATTTGGACGCGCGCGCTTCATACAATTTGCGTCCTTACGTTGGTCTAAGAACGCCTATGGTGGAACCACTCGGTGAGTCCAGAGACGTTCGGGATTTTTTTCCCGAGTTAGCGCGACGCATCGGAGATGGTATGGAGCAGTGGTATCCGGAAAAGGATGTTAAGGAGTACATGGAAAAGTGGGCCTCTACGGTCCCCGAAAACCCCCAAACTGGTAAGCAAGGTCTCGAGCGATTAATGGATGAGGGTGTTTGGGAGCAGGAGCGTGAGCCGTTTTATGAACCCTACAACCAAATCCTGTCAGACGCCGAAATGCAGGGAGCGGTCATTGATGATCAGGGGCTGATTAGCAAGAACGGTCTCGGGATAGGGATTGTCGTTGATGGTACTGCTTTGAGGGGATTCAAAACCCCAAGCCGAAAATTTGAAATTCGCAGTGCCTTTGTTAGCAAGATTGGACGCAATGAGGATTGTTCCGAGTTGATTGCAGCCAGTGGCATGGTGAAAACGAAAAATCGTCCTGATAGCCACCTGCCGCACAATGTCAGAATTGAGGACATGCCAATCTGGACCCAACCTCGTGAATTGCAGGACTTACCAGATGATGAGTTGGTCATGACCAGCTTCAAGTGGAACGTTCACAATCATGGTAGAACCATGAACTTGAAGTGGTTGGCTGAAATCGTTCACTCCAATCCCGCTTGGTTGAATCCCGAGACAGCTGGACGTTTTGGTTTGAAGGATGGTGACTGGATCGAGATCACGTCCTTTTATTCACGTGAACTCGAGAAAGTATCCCCACATCTCAATCGCAAAGACTTGCCCGAGGCCAGCGGCCGACGGGTGGTTTCAAGTATGCGTGTGCCTGTTGTGCTCATGGAGGGGATTCATCCTCGTGTCATTGCAATGAGTAACAGTTGTGGACACACCCAATACACCTCTGTTGCACAGGCTCGAAAAGAACCAGCTGATAATTTGCAGTTGGCTGGATGCGATCCTGAAACCTATCAGGATGCTGATTGGCAGAGGAATATGTGGTGGCAGGATGATTCTGGTGGGGACCACACCAAGTGGCAACGAAATAGCGGTAACGGCTGGAACCAGAACAGGTTGATGCCCATTGCCCCTGATCCTGTGACTGGTCAACAGGCATTTCATGACACCGTTGTTCGGATCAGGAAAATTGATTGATAGAGAAACGCAAAGTCTTGAATCTGTGGCAACGGTATACTCACTTCTTGCGCGGTTGTGGGTGCAGGAGGTTGATGCTCCTTTGCTGAAAGGGATGGCTGAGGAACCGTTGAGTTCGGCATTGTCGCAGCTGAACCTAATGCTTCCGGGCGAGTCACTTGAGCAACTTGCGACTGAATATTGTGCTCTATTCATTGGGCCAAAGAACGCGTTGCTTCCCATGCAGTCGGTTTGGCAGAAAACCCAATTGGATGGTCAGTCGGCAAGTTCCGTAGCGAAGTTTGCAGAGCTTGTTGGTTATGTGATGCCAGCACCCGCGCTCTGGGATCATCTTGGTATCCAATTAGATTTGATGTCCCATTTGGTGTTGGCAAGTGGCTCCCAGGAAAAAAAAGACGAGGAAAGCGATGTGGCTTGGGAAGTTGCAAATGCATTTTTTGAACGACATTTAAACTGGCCATCTCCACTGCTGTTGGGGACTTCGCAAAGAGCCCGTTTGCCGCTGTATCGTTCCCTTGCTGAAATCACCCAGCAATTCCTTGAAATGGAACGGAAGACGCGTTTTTCAACATCCGTGTGAATTGTTTGCTTCCAAAACACACGAGCTAGCAGCATTTCGCCGCATCACAGGATGCCTTGCTACGCACCAATCAAGACCAGGTATCCTCTAGCGATGACGAAACCAACACCTTTACCGACTGATCCTACTGAGTTGAGAGACTTGGCATTGGCCGTATTGCAGAAAGATAGATTTCCCTATCTGGCCTCGATGGATGGTGACCAAGCGAGGGTTCGCCCCGTTTCTCCTGTCAGAACTGAGGGGTTCACGGTTCATGTTGCTAATTTGCGTACTTACCACAAAACACAGGAAATCGCGAAAAATCCGAAAGTTGAGTTGTGCTATCTCGACAAAAATCACCACCAGGTCCGAATCACGGGAGTGGCCCGTGAAGAGCAGGACCGTCAATTGTTGCAGCAGATCTGGGACGAAAATCCGTTGCTTCGCAATTATCTCGGGTCCATTGATAATCCGGACCTCATCGTTTATCGAGTGGATCCTGAAAGTGTTAGATACATGCGTGAGTGGGCATTGGAGTATCATGATGTGCCATGGACTTGACTCAACAAGTCGATTCGAGCATTGACGTAATTGGGGCGAACGGTGCGTGAGTTATTTCGAACTCTGCCATTGATGTGTCTTGTATTGCTTGTCCCGATCGTTCCCTTCCTGTTATTTGGCGGGCAAGTGAATGATTGGCTCAGAGGCTTGACTGAAGATCCACCTGAACCTTTAGCCGCCTTTACATTGATTGTGGGGCTGTTGGCAACGGACATCCTGCTTCCTATCCCGTCCAGTGTGATCAGTACTCTCAGCGGTTGGCAGTTGGGCTGGTTTTGGGGGACATTAGCTACGTGGCTTGGGATGAACGTAGGAGCCATACTGGGCTTTGCGTTAGCACGACGGTACGGTCGAAGGTTTGCACTGTGCTTTTCGCGGGGGCGAGATCTTGAGCGTATCCGAAAAGTGAGTGATCGGTATGGGCCACTGGTTCTGGTGCTAACGAGAGCTATGCCGGTTTTTGCCGAGGCCAGTGTTTTGATGGCAGGAATCCATCAATTGGCATGGCGAAAATTCATACCAGCAATCATTGGAAGCAATCTTGGGATTGCGATTGCCTATGCAGCCTTTGGCGATTACGCCGAACGCCATCAATGGCTGCCATTAGCACTAACTGTTTCGATTGCTGTACCCATCGTCGTGGTAGGACTCGCCCGACGATGGCTGCCGGAGGACACGCAGGAGGCAGTCGACGGTTCGATTGAGACCGAGTCTCACTGAGTAATCTGCGACTATCCGCAGGAATGCAAGTCATCGTGGCCAAAAATGGGCGTCATTGAAGTGCCAACCGTTACAGTCGTCACAGATGGCGTTCTTGCCTGACTGTTCAGGCTTTTCTGGTCGTCAATTCCCCGTTGATTGCCCGCCTTTACGCAATCGGTGTGCTACGTTTTTGTGCCACCCTTCCACTGTGTGCCTTCATTCACGGGGACACGGAAAAGTCAGGGACTTTCCCACCATCCAAGGACATTGACATGACTGTATCCAGCACTGATCAGACTCTCGACCAAAACGTTCTTACTCTCGACCGACGTACTGCCGATCGCAGAGCTAACAACACCACTAGCGACACGGGAAATACCGACACTCTGGATACTGGTGTTGTCGTTGAGTCGCGACGTAAGACTCAACGTCGACGCCACATTGATCCCACAACCTGTGAGCGTGATTACAGCAATCCTGAAATCGAATTCATGCGTGCCATGGATGACTACAAGCGTGACGCGGGACGTATGTTTCCTACGTGTAGCGAAGTGCTCGAAGTCATCCGTTCATTGGGATACTATCAACTTACAGAAGAGCAAGCAGAGATGCTTGGGCTTGAGGAGGATGTGCTGGAACAGGACGAGAGTGGTGCAGAATCGATCACTGAAGAGTCCGAAGATTTTATTGACGCATAGCCCCAGAAATGCATGTCGGCTAACGTCGGTATCTGTTTAACTCATGAGCAGCCTGGAACCACGGTCACATTGTTTTGTGATCGCTTCTGGGCTGTTCTCGGTTTTGCGGGACGCTTGAGGGGATGGTGTGAACCAACTAATTCGACTTGTGGCTTATCTTTGGACGCTTTCGAATACACTTTTGGGTATTGCCTGCGGGTTCATTCTTTGTGAAAAATTCCAGATCATAGATGGCGTGTGTGAAATTCATAGTCCCACCATCGCCAGAATCGTACGGCGATTTCCCGTGCCCGCTAGTGCGATCGCCTTGGGGCATGTTCTGTTGGCTCGGGACCAAAAAACGTTGGGGCGAACGAGAACCGTTGAACGCGTCCATGTGCGACAGTATGAGCGTTGGGGAATCATGTTTGTTCCGGCGTATCTTCTTGCGCCTACAGTCCTCTTCCTGCAATGAAAGGGCGGGTACCGGGGAAAACGTTTGAAACAGAGGCTTACGATGTTGACGGTGCATATTTGTGAAAAGATGAGACTCTGCCAATATCAGTTGATCACTGCTGAATTCTGATCGCGGAATGCTGTTCTTTCTAGTTCCAAGCTTCCATTGGTAACTCAGAAGCAAGTTCATCCATCGACTTGTTGAGTTGATCCATAAGTTCGCGTTTGTTCAGTTGGCTCCCAAGCGGTTTACCCACAAACATGTCACAAAAAAACGGTACCAGTAAAGCTTCACCTTTTGGCAATGCCTTGCCTAGACCGTGCATGAATACAGGTGTGATCGGTATTTCAGGATGTCTACGTGCAAGATGAGCAACACCACTCTGGAGTTCGTCCATTTTTTCCGGTTCGCCCCGCGTGCCCTCAGGGAATAATAAAACGATACCATTGTTTTGAAGCACCTTAGAGATAGGATCCAGTGGATGTTTTCCCTTTTCGCGGCGGATCTTACTTCGGTCGATTGGTATGATCCCGACGATGCGGGTCGCAAACCAGCGTCGCACTCTGCGCGTCATGAAGTAATCAGCTGCTGCCACGGGCCGGACGTCTGGTAGACGCTTCAGACCAAGCACATTCATCAGTGCGAATACATCGAGATGGCTATTGTGGTTGGCAACGATGATGGCTGGCCCTGAACTTGGTAGCAGTTCGCTGCGTCGTACGTTGGTTCCCAAGACAATCATCATCAATGGACGCACGATCAAAGCAAAGAATGCTATTCGTAAGACTTGGTTCATTGGTGGTAACAGTAATGAATGAAATGGAAGAACAGTGGGGCTGTAAAAATCAGGTTTCCCACGCGGTCGAGCACGCCTCCGTGACCGGGAAGCGTTGCCCCAAAATTCGTGATCTTTAAGTCGCGTTTTAGTGCACCTATGCAAAGTTCACCTGCGAATCCCATACAAGCAATCATACATCCGGCCAACATCGAGTGAGTAAGGTCCATCGGAGTGATCAAAGGGCCAACGGACCCTGCAAGACAGGTTGTTAAAGTGATCCCACCGAATAGACCTGCATAGGTCTTTCCAGGGGCTATGTTGGGCGACACCTGTTTCTTTCCCAACGGCCTGCCTGATACGTATTGGAATATGTCATTTGTCTCAGCCATGATGATGAGGAAAATGAGTAAGCCAGGACCCGGGTGCTGTCCGGTAAGATTCACCGCATCAACTGCTCCATTGGACGCATTTTGTGTCAACGGATTGGTCAGCAGGTAGGCAGTGTGTGACAGGCTGTAAACCGTGATCATGAGCGCCCAAAGCAATGTTCCTGCGGCTTTTTGAAAACCTTCAACCTCACCAATCATCCACATTCGCGTGGGCAACCACGAAAACATGATAACGGGAATGAATACCAGGAACATCTGGTAGTTGTCACTCGTCGCGAAATAGTATTGGGGAATTACTGACAAGTAAGCGTAAAAAAGAACTCGCCGGTCAGCGCGTCTTGTGGGCGACATTGAAAGAAACTCTTTCAATGCGAAGAAGCTGATGAATCCAAAGAATATGGCGCCACCGTTTGGCGATACACACAATGCGAGTGAAAACAGTCCTGCCAATGACCACCATGTTCGGATGCGATGGCGGATCAAGGTGTCGTCGTCGTCAGGGTAGCAACGCATCTTGATAAACAGAAGGCAGTTTAAAACTGCAAGTACAGCAAAAATCGCGATCAACGTGATGCGGATTTCCCAAGCAATGTGGCTCATCGTTTTGCTGCTCGTCCGGAATCGAGTTCGAGAAAAGTTTTCAGGGCATTAGCTATTTCAAGTCAAGCATCAAAAGGTCAGGTGAACCTTTCAGCCATGGAAGCCACGTTCTGTTCGCTTCGTGCAGAAGTGCTTTCCCGAGTTGCCGTCGCAATGACGTGCCGTTCTCTTTCTAGTCGGTGCTGGTCCCGATCCGTTGTGATCATCATAACAATCCCCACTGCACCCTGTCACAGCATCGACGGCGTTCGATGCGGAATCAGGCGTCGATTCGGTCAACGCAGGAGTTTTCGTGATCCTCTCCATGAGCGATTTTGGGACAATTTTATGCTTGCAAATAGGTCGCTTGTTATGTCGAGAAGAGGATTGAGGGCTGTTTTTTCGCGGAACCACGGTTTTTCATGCAGTGGATTTCGGTTTTTCAGGACGCTGTGCAACTTGTCTGTTTGTTCCTGTCGATTCCCCGGTTTGGCGTTGTGGTACTGAGCACAGATTTCGTAACGTCCCGCGAATAACAAAGATGTTTTTCCGAGAAGCGTGACTTCGGAGAGCACTGATGCATGTCAATTGCAAGCGAGGCAGGGATGTACGCCGCAACTTATAGATTCATGACTTGGGTAATGGTATTCGTTACCTCGATCGCGTTTGGGTGCCGAGGTGCACAAAAATTTGGGCACAATCTGCAGGTTCGCACGAGTAATGACGTTGAGGTAGCGGAGCTTGACTCTCCAGAACAGCGGCTGGCGACTTCCTCGCGCGCTGAAAGCAAAATTGATCAGTCCGGCGAAATCGAATTGAGAGGCGCAAGGAATTTAGAGACTCGTCCAGCCTCTTTAAAGACTCAGTCTGACACAAAAAAAATACAGGCATCATCCGCTTCCACAAAGGTGGCAGAGGATTTGGATAACGCCCCAGAGGTAAGTGCAACGGACTCGACTGATGTGGTTGCTGATGTAGGATCCATCGAAACGGACAGTCTTTCAGCTCGATCTACCAAAGACGCACAACGACCAGACGCAGCTGAAGTCATCGCAACAATCAATAATTTACCTGCGGCAGAACGTGAGCGGCTTCGGCAGCAGTTGAAGAGCGAATTGGTTGCTACTGATCAAACTACACAGCCCAATCCAATTGATTTGGCATCGGGGACGATGGATCGATTGCCAGTGTTGCCACCATCTCGAGATTCGGTTCCAGCGGTTGCTCCTGCACGCATTGGAGTTGGGTTCGAACAGGATACAGCTAAAACAAAATCAGGCATTTCGGCCTCTTTAAATGACGTGAAGCCACTTGCATTGACCGAACAGGAAAAAGACGCCGTTGCGCAAAAGCTTCTTCAGAATCATGCGAATGTTGCTAATGCAGCCGGTGGGGGAGGATTGGATCGCACGACAGTGCAAACGGCTAGCGGTACCCAGGATCAGGCAGCTCACAGTCGGATTGTGCAGGCCTTCTCACCTGAGCTTTTATCAGAATTATCTGAAGACGTGCTTTATGACGCTTTGGCTCAACAACTGAGCAAAGCTCCTACCAGCGAGGAGCCTGCAGAACGGACAGCTCGTTTGATACGTTTGCGACACTTGCTTGTGCTTTCGGGGGATCCCGACGCAGCAGTCGAGGAAGTCAGCGGTTTATCGGAAGCTGAGCAGGAGTTTCTTCGGCACCAACTTTTGGGACTTTGGACAATCATTGATCCTGAGGGACATCCAACATCACCAAGTCGTCGGTTTACTTCTGCGGTACCTCAGATTCGTGAAGCAGCCAAATTCGCGGCGGCTGCGACAGATGCACTCGAAGTGAGGGCCTTGGCATTCTGCACTGACATTCAATCGTATGGGCAATTTAAACGATTCGAAGGCAATCGTTTCGATGCTGGGCAACAGGTGATTCTTTACTGTGAGATTGATAACTTTACCGCCAAGCGTGTAGACGGCGGTTTTGAGACACATTTGCAGGGAAGTTACGACATTTACGATTCCGAGAATCGTAAAGTACTCAGCCAGTTATTGCCGGGAGATCAGCAGGTCTCTGCGAACTATTTGCGAGATTATTTTATCGCCTATCAGATGTTGATCCCTCAGGAATTACCTGCTGGAACTTACAAGTTGCGACTCACGATGGAAGATCGTAATGGTAAGAAATATGGTAACTCTGATATCCCCTTCGAAATTGCGAAGTAGGTGATTCAGGAATCTAGTGGGATCGTGTCCATGATTTGATAAGTCGGTCCTGACTTGTCAAGGAAACTGGCGACTAACTGCAGTGAACTTACAAGCATGCCACCTAGGTGAGTTTCTTCTTCAGCGACAAGACGTTCCATCACATCACTGCTGGCCAGCCGCGATGTACTGCGAGTGCGTCCAAGCGTCAGGTGGGGTATGTAGTCCCTGGGTTCCTGTTTGAATCCAAGCTCAGCGAGAGATATTTCTAGTTGAGATACAATTCTGGTGAGTGTACCTGATGCATCGTTGATCCCTGCGTATAGAATGCGAGGGCGCTCCAGGCTTGGGAATCCACCTGTACCGCCAAAATCGAGGTGAAACGGTGAGTGATCGACGCAGACCCTTTGGATGACGTTACAGACGGCGGGGACCTCTGTGTTATCAACGTCACCAAGGAACTTGAGAGTCAAATGCAGGTTGTCAGTGGGAACCCACTTGATGCCGTCATTTGCTTGACGAAGTCGCTGCAGCATCCGGGCTGAATTTCGGTTGACGTCGGGTGCGAGCTGAATAGCGATAAATGATCGAATGTTTTTCATGGTGCCAATCGTACACGGAATTATGTCTGAGTTTGAGCCGCCGCCATTTGATCCTCACCCGTTTTTAAGGGGTGGCCACCTACAGACCATTGCAGCCACACGTAAAGTGTCATCCGATCTGCTCAGACCCAGTCAGCACGTCGTTTCCGTTTCAGCAGGCGATTCGATCGTTTTACACGAGGATTGTCCACATGATTGGGTACCAGGTGATCGGTCGATTTTGCTGGTGCACGGTCTTTCAGGATGTCATTCGGCCCCGTACATGCTTCGGTTAGCGGAACGTTTTTTAAAACTAGGTTCACGCGTTTTTCGAATGGACATGCGCGGATGTGGAGCGGCACGACCACTCGCTCGCAATCTGGCTCATGCCGGTCGTAGTGACGATGTAGTTTCGGCGCTTCAATTCATTTCTGCCAAGTCTCAGAAGGGGCCGGTGCTGGCGATCGGTGTTTCTTTGGGTGCTGGACAACTACTGCGGGCCGTGGGCCGGATCGGATGCGGTGTTGCGATAAAACCAGTCTGGTTTGAGCGTTTGGAACGCATTGCTGTGGTAGCACCACCGTTGGATTTGAGGCGTTGTAGCGTCAACATGCAACGTTGGTCATTGAGGCCTTACAACTACTATTTCATTCGCTTGCTTCTGGACAGTGTCCCTCCCGGTGTTCTTCAACGTGCCGAATTTCAAAAAGCGATATTGGAAAGACGCCCGAGGACTCTGTGGGAGTTGGACGATCGGATCACGGCACCACTGAGTGACTTTGACGGGGCAGAAGACTATTATGACCAGGCTTCAGCTTGCCACGTAGCAAGTTTCAACACTGTGCCCACACTGGTTCTGGCGGCGGCGGATGATCCCATCGTTCCCGTCGGTTGTTTTACTGACAATCCTGGCCTGTGGCCACCGACGACGCGTTTGTTCATTACTAACACTGGTGGTCACATGGGGTTCTTGGATCGTCGTCGAAAGTGCTGGGTTGACGAAGCCTTGGTCTCTTGGTTTTCAGCCTGATTTTCCCACTGCATCGAGCAGATGTTCACTTCGTTTTTATTTCGTCGTCCAGATCGGATCTGGGACCATCTCCTCAGCAACGGCGGAGCCCTGATCTGCACGCCCGCTACCAGCCATGCCACTGATGATTTCGACGGTCATGTCGTGATCACATGTGATTTGGCAACTAAGCCTGACTCCGGGATCTGAGATCTCACGAACCCTTAAGGTATCTTTCTCAGCCTGAGTGATCTTTTCTGGTTCTCCATGAATGAACTTGATTCGACAAGAGGTGCATTTTGATTGACCACCGCAGGCGTGGAGTTGGTCCGTACCAGCTTCCTCTACAAGTGCTTTCACAAGTCGTTTACCAGGGGTGATTTCAAATTCACCCACTCCTTGAACGCTTAACTTTGGCATGGCATCAGTTTCCTGGTTTGCTTCAAATTGATTTGTATGAAAAGGTTCGTTGGACTTAATCGAGCCAGTGTGTGGCCTTCTACCCAAACGCTTTGACTCTTCGAGTACACCTTCTCCACAGAAGGATAGTGTCCCCGACAACTGTTGTGCAAGCAGATCTGATTTGCAGCGGACGATCTTTCAGGCGTGTCGTAATTCAGGGTGTTGCGGGAGAGCTGCGGAGTGGCTTCGAATCACCAGCAGGTGAAGCGTTGGAGATGCCTTGTAGAATTCTCTGGGTTTCGTGGCGTACGCGCATAAGTTCAAGTTTTTTTTCTGCAGCACTGACTGCCATCTTTTGTTGTAAGAAATTCCCGGACGTATTTAGCCCTCGTGCGATCAGGCGTTGTTGCAGTTCAATTTTTTTACTCAGTTGCAGCAAAGCAAGTTCCGCTTCGATCACATCGAGTTGGCACAAAAGCAAAGTTTCTTTCTGGGTGGCTTGTGTGATCGTAAGTTGGCTTTCGGCGCGGGCTATCGACAGTTCTGCCGCCGCGATTTCAACTTGAGTTGGCTTGGCGGAATGCGTGAGGAGTTGATTACGTTCTGCCAGTGCGAGCCTTAGGGCCGCTCGCGATTCCTTGACGCTCATACCAGCGTAGGGCCTTGTGGATAGCAGCGTTCTTTCAAGTCGTGCAACCCGTGTAGCGAGATTGGAGGTGGTTGTTGTCACACCAAGAATATCCGATCCACGCTGAACAGCTTCGTCTTGGATTCTGTTTTCAATTCGGATTCGATCCTGGAGATCTTGAGCTGACTCTGTTTGGGTTTGCCCTGAGCAAACACCACCTTGGTTTACCAGGAATAGCACCGCCAATCCGTGGAATATGGCAAGTGAGTGGGGAAGTTTGGATGTAGATCGCATTTTGTGTCAGCTCTTCAATGGGTTGTCGGTAAACAGGCTGTTTCGACTATTATTGGAGCAGGTTTTTGGCAGGTGTCGATGATTTGCAGGATGCTTCATAACTCGATGGCAGATTGACATGGGCGATGCATACACACATTAGCTACGATGCTTGTTCGACTTCGCTAGCTTCTATTCCCGTGTGAAATTTGTGTGGTTCATGGATCGACGACAATTCTCGCTTGCAACTTTGGCTCTTTTGGGAACCGCCGCACACTGTTCGGGTGAGCCATGGGAAAACGAAGATGGCTCATGGACCGTTGCTGTGATCGGGCATACTGGACGTGGTGATTACGGGCACGGTTTGGACACAGTTTGGAGTCATCTTCCTAAAACAACTGTCAAAGGTGTTGCTGATGCAGATGAAGCGGGGCTCGCGAGGGAGTTGAGCAAACTTGGTTTGGATTCGGTAAAGGGATATTCAGATTATCGAATTATGCTTCGGGAACTGCAGCCGGACATTGTTGCGATTTGTCCCCGACATGTTGATCAACATCGTGACATGATTCTTGCTGCGGTGAATGCGGGTGCCAGAGGTATTTATGTTGAGAAGCCTTTCGTCCAAAACCTGCAACAACTGGATGAAGTTGTCAAAGTGTGTCGCGAGAGTGGTACTAAATTGGCAGTTGCTCATCGAAATCGATATCACCCTGTTTTAAAGACAATTGACGGACTGATTGGTGATGGAAAAATTGGGCGTCTATTGGAAATACGGGGACGTGGTAAGGGGGATGGTCGTGGGGGAGCCGAAGATCTTTGGGTCTTGGGGTCACATGTATTGAATTTGATGGCCTACTTTGGTGGATCGCCGACGACCTGTTCGGCAACTTTGTACAGGCAGGGACGACGGGTTGTGAACGAGGATCGCGTGTTGGGTCGTGAGGGACTTGGCTGGTTGGCGGGAGACGAGTTGCATGCCAATTACAGATTCGCGAGGGGGGTTACCGGATATTTTGATTCCATCGCAAATGATGGCACGCAGAATCAGGGATTCGGACTGAGTCTGGTTGGAAGTCAAGGTCGGATTCAGATTTGGTGCGACGATTCGCCGCTCGCTATGATTTTTCCAGGCAATCCGTTTGAGTCTGCCGCTTCAAGCAACAAGGCGCTGCCGATTTCGACCGCAGGGGTTGGGCTGATTGAGCCCATTCATGGGCTGCACAGAAAGCTCCACCAGCATGTCATCCCCGTGGAGGATTTGTTGGATTCAATTCGTTGCGACCGTGAGCCCATCTGCGGACTTGAGGATGCCGGAGCGACCGTCGAAATGATCTGCGGGGTTTTCGAGTCCCACCGTCTAGGGCGAACGGTCAAGTTTCCACTGGTGAACAGGGATCATCCACTATCGAAATTTGGCTGAGATCGTTGTTTTTTCAGATTCTGTCACTGTGAAGAACTGTCCTGAATCCTCGGTTAAAGGGCTCTTGGAGAACAGTGGGAGCCCGTGTTTTCATGTGAAGTGGACCTCCCCACATCTTCGCGAAAAAACAGACTCGTGGTAAACTCTGGGATTACCCCTCGAGGCAATTCCGTTGCGTTTTTGTCGTAGGTGCCCGGGTCCAATAATCGGGTGTTGAGGGTGACAAGGAGGCGAGATTAGCTCTCCGAGATTCTAATAGGCAGTGGATAGCACAGTATGGATTTGATGTCCGATGACGCGATTGGTGCCCTCGGTCTTCTGGTTGCAGAAGCTGCGGAAAAACTGGTCGATTCTCATGATGAGTCACTCGATAAAAGAGCGGCGATGATGATCGTTGATTCCCCAACGTTCAGTAACGACGATGGACGTATGCAATTTGCGTTCAAGGTGAAAGGCAATCGTCAGCAACCCATCGCCGTGTCGATTGAAGTGATGCCTGAACCGCAGGGGGAAGACGAGGACTTCGACTATTCGCCTCTGAGCGTTTCTCTCAATGCAACGCCCCAGTGTGCATGTGCGCAATTTAAAACGGATCAACGGTGTCCCCACACTCTTGCTGTTTCGTGGTGGTTGCAAGAGCAGCTAGGGCGACGCTCGATCAATGAGGTATTCGAGTTCCTGGGCGAACTTGAAGTGGATGCGGTGGCTGCAGGTCGCCAGTTGGTGAATGAGGTTTTGGGGTTGGCGGGAGATGCGAATCAGCCCCGGGAAACTGAGGACACCAGATTGCAGTGGCGTATTGGTCTGTCCGGTTCGAGATACTACTGTCCGATTTCGATCACGCCCTATGAACAGCGACCCCGTAAAAACGGCAAGGGTTGGACGAAGGGAAAAGAAGTTCGAAGTTTTGATTTGCTGCGACGGGA
The DNA here is from genome assembly GCA_002690925.1 of Rhodopirellula sp. Taxonomy (GTDB): domain Bacteria; phylum Planctomycetota; class Planctomycetia; order Pirellulales; family Pirellulaceae; genus Rubripirellula. The sequence continues at coordinate 14,414 of NZGD01000065.1, read as the reverse complement.
TTTTTCAGCCAATCCACTCGATGGCAAAATTGCTGCTCTTGTAGCCAATCCCAGCTACTCATTTGATGACGAGCACTTTGGCGAATTTCAAGCTATCAACGCACTGGCAGGGCATGCAGTGGTCGCGTGGGATGATGCAAAAGCGACATCGCTGCAAGTCCACTCTGCTGAACTTGTGCTCACGTTGGAACCCGTCGAATTTGAAGAAGCAGTCAAGCAAACGAAGCAAACAGATCAACAGGAAGAGATTGAACGAAAGACGCTTTTTCGCCCAAAGATTCATGTCAACGGAATAACTGTCAATTTAGCTGAATGCAAGACCGTTCTGGGGCATGCGAGTCCTGTGGAGCCGATGGTTGTGATCGCTGATCAGAAACACCACCGTTTAATTGCCTGCACATTGCGTGACCCTCGGGCGGTAAAGCTGATCCAGCATCTGTTACGCAGCGACTTCAGGGAAGTTTTGTTGGACAATGAAACAGCTTCAAAATTTTCGGTAGGAAGCAGCACCGTCGATTCCATGATCCGTGTGGATTTGCCCGATGAGTTGGCTGGACCAATTCTTCCAATCGAAGCGGAACTGGTGTTTGAATTACGGCCAAGGCTGGGGGCAGGATTACATGTGGCCCTGATGATGCACGAAGATCGCTTCAGAGAATTACTTGTTCCTGGTCAAAAACCTGACGTCGTTTCGTGTTTGCTCGAGTCTGGTCCTGTGCGTCTTCAGCGAGATTTGGATGATGAAAGGCAACGAGTCCAGCACGTCGTCGATAAGTTTGGTTTGCAGGATCTTTCCAGTGATGGTCTATATCACTGGGTAGCGGAAACGGATGACATGGCACTGGACCTGTTGGCCAAGCTATACGGTGGGGGCGATGCCACACCACGCATCATCTGGCCTGAAGGTGAATCGCTGCGAGTCCGAGGCGAAATTACCCCCTCAGCACTCAAAGTGCAAATTGATGATGGTCGTGATTGGTTTGGGCTCACGGGATCCATTTCGCTGGACGGGCGGGAAGTCCCGTTGGAGCAATTATTACAGGCAGTCAGGGACAATCGATCACTGGTGCAAGTGGGCGATCGTGAGTTTGCCCGGATCAGCGAAGCTTTCCGGCGACGGTTGCAGCAATTGGGAGACACGGTCGTTGCTGAACGCGGTAATTTGAAAGTCGCGGATGCTGCGGTGCCTGCAGTGCAGGAATTGATTGGGACCGACGTGCCACTCGAAGCTACTGCGAGGTGGCATGATTCCCTGCAACGACTTGAGTCACTTGCTGATTGGAGTCCGGAAAAGCCAGAGGCTTTGGATGCAACGTTGAGAGATTACCAGTTGGATGGTTTTCAATGGCTCGCGCGTCTGAGTGTCTGGGGGGTTGGTGGGGTCCTCGCCGATGATATGGGCTTGGGTAAAACAGTGCAGGCACTTGGTGTTCTACTTGAACGCGGCAGCGGTGGGCCAGCCTTGGTCGTTGCGCCCACAAGTGTGGGAGACAACTGGGTTAGGGAAACTGAAAAATTTACTCCTGACTTAAGAGCATTGTTGTACCGAGATTCAGATCGGGCTGCGTTGATCGAGGCAGCAGGTGAAAATGATCTTGTGATTGTTAGTTACCAACTGTTGCAGCGTGATGCAAAACGATTTGCTTCACGTGCTTGGCACACACTTGTTCTCGATGAAGCTCAATTCATTAAGAATTCGCAGACCAAAACCTCGCAGGCAGTCAGGCAGCTCGACGCCGATTGGAGAATCGGGCTGTCCGGAACGCCTCTGGAAAATCATCTTGGTGAACTTTGGAGTTTATTCCGCACGATCAGCCCCGGTTTGCTTGGGTCCTGGGAAAGATTTCGAACTCGATTTGCTGATCCAATCGAACGGCATAAAGATGATGAACGACGTCAGTCACTCGCTCGTTTGGTTCGGCCATTCATTTTGCGCAGGACCAAGGATACCGTTCTGAAAGAACTACCCCCCCGAACCGAAATTACATTGAAAGCCGAGTTGAGCCCTGCCGAGCGGAAACGTTACGAAGATACGCGGTTGGCAGCGCTTGCGGAGTTAAGCGGTGCTGGCGAGGACGCACAACAGGCAGGACAGAAGCGAATCCGAACGTTGGCTTGGTTGACTCGTTTGAGGCAGCTCGCCTGTCACCCCCGTTTGGTCGATTCTGGCTGGGCCAAGAGTTCAGCCAAATTGGATTTGCTGATGTCGTTGGTTGAGGAACTCCGAGAGGGTGACCACCGGGCTCTCGTGTTCAGTCAGTTTGTCAAGCATCTTTCAGTGATCCGCGAAAGGCTGGATGAGCTGGGAGTCACTTACCAGTATCTGGATGGCTCAACTCCGGCAAAAGAACGTCAGCGACGCGTCGATGCATTTCAGGCGGGAGAGGGAGAGTTGTTCCTGATCTCGCTCAAGGCAGGGGGAACAGGTCTGAACCTGACCGGAGCCGATTATGTGCTCCATCTGGATCCGTGGTGGAATCCAGCTGTGGAAGACCAAGCAACAGATCGCGCTCATCGAATTGGGCAGGAAAGGCCAGTTACCGTCTATCGGCTCGTTGCCGAGGGGACAATCGAAGAGCAGATTCTTGCTCTACACGCTGATAAACGTGAGCTTGTTGCGGGCGTTCTCGACGGCACCGATCGGGCAGCAAAAATGAACACGGATGATTTGATTCAGCTGATCAAAGAGGGGGCTGCTTCCTAGGTTGCATCCCGCATTTCACAAGTGAAATAAAAAAGGTGATCCTTTGACCAGACTTGTCTTGGCCTGCGCGGATACTACAAATACCAACCGAGACGCACCGGATTACATCTATTGTGGTCGCTTGGAACACAGAGTACTATAGAAATGTTCACTACTGGGTGTCCCTCCGATCAAGGGGGCGTCAACCCGCAAAGTGGTGGTCTTCACACATTGGCATATGCAAGGGATGAAAGAATGGCAAAGAAGGCAAAGACATCGTCAAAGAGTAAGGTTGATCCAGGTTTGAAAGCAGTTTTGGATCGCGAACCGGGTTTGAAGACCACGTTGGAGCAGATCGACAAAACCTTTGGTGATGGTGCGATCATGCCCTTGGGGGCATCTCAGCACCTGCAGATTGACGGTATCCAAACAGGTAGTCTCAGTCTCGACATGGCTTTGGGTGGGCAAGGGATTCCGCGGGGCAGAATGATTGAGGTTTTCGGCCCGGAGTCCAGCGGAAAGACAACGCTTGCCTTGCATATTGGTGCCGAGGCACAAAAAAAGGGCGGCATTGCAGCGATTATCGACGCTGAGCATGCGTTTGACCCCAGTTGGGCAAAGAAACTGGGGGTCGAACTTGACACTCTGTTGGTGAGCCAGCCCGGTAGTGGAGAAGAGGCCATGCAGATCTGTGAGATGCTGGTGAAGAGTAATGCGGTTGACGTCATTATCATTGACTCGGTTGCTGCTCTAGTTCCCAAGAAAGAACTTGAGGGTGAGATCGGTGATAGCCACGTCGGACTGCAGGCACGGCTGATGAGCCAATCCATGAGGAAACTGACTGGAGCAATCGCTAAGAGTAAGTGCGCGGTCGTCTTCATTAACCAGATCCGAGAGAAGGTAGGAGTTATGTTTGGGAGTCCTGAAACGACTCCTGGTGGCCGTGCTTTGAAGTTTTATTGCTCGTGTCGAATCGATGTGCGCCGCATTGGTGCATTGAAAGATGGTGAGGAGCAGGTCGGGCAGCGAGTGAAGGCGAAAATTGTGAAAAACAAGGTTGCACCACCTTTCCGTATTGCCGAATTCGACATGATGCACAGCAACGGCATCAGTTACGAAGGTGATCTGCTTGATTTAGGAACCACCCACAAAGTGGTGAACCGTAGCGGTTCCTGGTTTAAGTACGGCGAAACTTATTTGGGGCAGGGAAAGGAAAAAGCTCGCAACTTCCTGATCGAAAATCCTGATGTGGCGGCAGAGATCAAAGAATTGGTGATGCAGGCGGGAGGCTTTGCCGCTCCTGCGGACGAATTGCAGGCGGCAGAGGAGGCTGAGGCTTCCAAGGGACAGGAAGTGCCAAACAGCTAAGCAATCGGCCTTGTTCTTCAATTCTGGGGAACTCCAGTTTCGTTAATATTGCGTAGAACAGCGGCTCTCTCGAGTCGCTGTTTTTTTGTGGAATTAACCAGTGAAACAGCATGGGGATAGCTTGATTAGAGGACTCTTGCTTTCCTATTGCTCAGCAAAAGATGGAGCGTGGCAATTGGGATGTAGCCTCACAACTAGCTGAACGAGCTTCAGTGAAGTTCCCTGACAAATAGAGCGTGACAAAAATTACTGACGCAGCAGAGGCAGTCCGTTGAATCCCCTGATTGCCACCTATTTGCGTAGTGCCGTCGACCGAGGTCTCAGCATGGGCGGCGCGTGTCAGAGGTGCTTTTACAACAGGACTCGGAAGTGGACGCACAGTGCCAGGCAGCCGACGCTTTGTTATAGGTGGCTGTCTTTTATTTCCTGGAAGATTATCGTCACATTTGATTGTGACGCGAAGTTGCAGAACCTGGAGAGGGCCTAGGGGGCACAATTACCTAATTTGATGACCTGAATGAAATCTTTATTGGTAATGATGTGCGCCCCGAACCATTGGTTGTCTCATATTGGGGAGCGGGGAATCGAGAGTTCAGTTGCTGCCAGTGGACTTGCCGGTGTTCTTCGGGCACTGCAAGTCGTCGAATGGGGATCACGACTGGTGATTTTATCGTGAGCCGAAAAATAGATCTGCATCGATGAGTCAAGCGATCTGTAAATCCAGTCCGCCGGGACAGTTTTTAGTCATCAAGTTTTAAGTTGCAGAGTTTTGCTTGGCAAATTTTGCCTGCGACACAAAAGCAGTGGATTTTGATCGAAGTAGCTGGTTGGATTTGGCTGTGAGCACAGTCGCAACTTTGTTCTAAGCATCGCGGGTCTCCGATTTAGGATGTTGCGGCAACTCATGATGAATGTAGGTAGGAAGTTCGAAGCGTGTGAGATCAATTCGGATGACCATTTTTCGGATACACCTGCGAACGCTGGGCAGAGTCATGGCTAAGTTGGATTTCAAGAAGTAGGTTGCGATCGACATAGCCGTTGGGCACCTGAACAATTCGTTTGCCTTGCTGGGCAATCAAACATCAGCGAAGAATCTTTGGATTCAGGTGCAGCCTGTTGCAATAAAATCTGAACGGAATGCTATCGGAGTACGTATTCGAACACGACAGATTGAGGTTCCTTCTCTCACTGGAAAACTGCAGGAAACGTTTGTCTACGCAGCGATCAACTGGTCATCACCTGCGGTTTAGGAACTGGGGCAGAGATCCAACGTCTTGTGGTGCATTGGTCATCTGGATGCCGTCAGAGCTTTCAAGGGATGGTGGATACCCACGGGTACTTGCTGGTTAAGAATCAGAATCTGGTTTCCACATGTTGATAATCAGACACGAATAGGATTTGATGTGGTGTGTAAATTGATGGCGATGTCAGCATGGGAATGGGGCATGTGCCGCCTCCATGTTGTTCAGCTGTTTAATTCGATATCCTGCAGACGGGAAAGTTGATGAAGTTCCCTGAGTTAAAGTACTGTCGGTAGCTTTGGGTTGGGTGTTTGATCATCCACAACTAGATAGCATCAGCAAGCATTCTCAAGGAAACTGTTATACTACTCATTGAGGTCTTTTCGATGCGTCCACGCAATTCTCGCTCGTCCTACTGCAGGATTTTGACAGAAGGATAATCATGCACACCGCTGTAATGGACCGTTTCTCAAAGCGAAAGTTGATGCTGCTATCGGAGGGATACGAGGCTTCGTTGATCATTTTTATCGTCGTGTTTTGCTTGGTGCTCTCGGTGGGCTGTGGTCGGGAAGCCGGGCCGGTAGTCTCCGAGTCAACGGACGCAACACAGGATAGCAAGCTGCGTGAGGTTGATTATTTGGCCGAGGCAAAGCGACTGCTTGAGAGCCGCGAATATGATGAAGCTGCAGAGTCTGTGGGAAAAGCTTTGTTGCAGGATCCCGAGGATAGTGACACCACATTGGTGGCAAGTGAGATAGAAGCCGCACGGGGAAATCTTGAATTAGCCATTGAGCTGGCCGATTCAATTCCTATTGATTCCCCGTGGGGTCAGCGAGCCGTGAATCTACGATGGAGGGCCCTGGTTAAATTGGCGCTTCATTCGGATGCGGCGGATTTGTTGTTGAGAGCGCTGCAGCAGTATCCGAGTGTCGAGAATTGGCATCATGTGTGCTGGCAATTGTTGAACCGTGTTGGTCGCCGCGAAGAAGCTTCACGGCAAGCGGAGATGCTTTGTCGGGTCGGTCTTGCAAATCAAAGCGAGATGCTGTCGCTCGTGCAGCGCACCGCGTCATTCCCCACACTCATGAAAGATGGGGAAAAACCAGAGCAGTTTTTTGCGCCTGGTCTTGGAATGGCTCGTTGGTATTTCACAAACCAGGAATATCGCAAGGCGCTAAAAGAGCTTGGCGAGGAAAGGGCTGCAGGTTTTCCGCATCCGGCAGCAAAAGCCCTTTATGGTCGCCTGCTAGGTGAGACCCAGGCATTTGATGAGTTGCCAACTTGGCACGCAAGTCAAAGTGAAAAAATGAAAGTGTTCGGCGATTATTGGGTCGCTCTTGGAACTTACTTTTTTGATAAAAGGCAGTATTCTGCATCTGCTCATGCCCTACTCCAAGCGGTTTATCGTAACCCCAGCGACCGAGTCGCTTTCCAGCGTCTGGCGAAAGTCTTTGACGCGTTGGGGCGTGCAGAGGACGCCGCACAATTTCGCGCACGCGGGATTCGTGTCTCTGACACTGAATTCACTGCGGAGGAAATTTACAAATCGAACGCGGATCTAGCTGCACGAAAGAGAATGCCGCGTTACATGCTCGACTTGGGCAGGCCGTTCGAAACACTGCAATGGAATCTGATGTTGTTGCCTCCCAGTGCATCTCAGCAAAAGGCTGTAATCGCGCAGCAGCGGAATAACTTTCTCGGCAATGCCGAGGTAATGGTCATGGCTGCTGAATCTGCCTTGTCAGGAAATGATCCCGATGCATTTTCAATCGGCGACGCTCTTCAGTTGCTGACGACTCATTCAGCCATCGATGCATCGGTGGTCGACGTCGATGCTGAACCTCTAGCGATGCCGAAATTGAGCAATGTTGCCGAGCAGATCGGGCTGAAGTTCTCCTGGTACAAGGATACTGACATTGACTTGAAATCCATTCCAATTCATGAGTCCATTGGAGGTGGGATTGGCATTCTGGACTACGATTTGGACGGATGGCCAGATGTTTATCTTGCGCAGGGTTCCGGAGAGCCGCCCACCGATGCTTGCACCCGTTCGAACCTGCTCGTTCGAAATCTCGAAGGTAAATTCGATGAGGTGACAGCGTCAGCGAATGCTTCTGACTTCAATTACTCGTCAGGCATCGCCGCCGGTGATGTGAATCAGGATGGCTTTGCTGATCTGTTTATAGGAAGTCTCGGCCAAAATCGATTGTTGATCAACAACGGCGATGGCACATTTCGGGATGCTACAGAGAATCTTGGTGACGTTGAGGATCAGTTCACCACTTCACTGGCGGTTGCCGATATCAATGGGGATAGTTTGCCCGATCTGTTCGAAGCGATCTACATCGAGATGGATGGGGCCTTCGAATTGCCGAAAAAAGATGCTGATGGAAGAGAGTTGCAGCCTTCGCCACTCAAGCATTATGCCGAGTGCGATCGTTGGTATGAGAATCTTGGTGATGGGCGGTTTCAGTCTAAGACCATCTCAAGAGATGTGGCAAAGCCAGGTACTAGCCTAGGACTAATCGTGACAGATTTTACCGGAAATGGTGAGAATGAAATTTTCGTCGGCAATGATGTTCGCGCCAATCATCTTCTGGTTCAGTCGGGAAAAAATGAATTCAGTAATGTGGCTGATATTCGAGGAGTTGCGAACGGATTCAGCGGAGCTGCGAATGGTTGCATGGGAATTGCACCGGGGGATTACAACCACGATGGGAAACTTGATTTATTCATCACCAACTTTTCAGAGGAGTCTGCAAATTTGTACCTTCAGCAGGATGGTAGTGGATTTACTGATCTTGCCATCAGGTACGGCTTGGACACCGTCAGTCTCCCGTTCGTTGGGTTTGGAACGAAAGCGATTGACTTGGATCGAAATGGTTGGTTGGATCTGTTGGTGACCAATGGGCACATCTTCGATATGACGTTTTACGGTGAAGATTACCAAATGAAGCCACAGTGTCTGATGGCACACGGCAGACGCTTCGAATTGTCAGAAGTTCAAGATGATTCCGGCTATTGGAACAGTACATATCTTGGACGTGTGATGGCCGCATTCGACTTTGACCGCGATGGCGATTTGGATGTTTTGGTGAATCATCTCGATCAACCACTAGCCGTGTTGCGTTCCGAAACACAGACTGAAGGACATTGGATTCAACTTGAATTAGTAGGTGTGAATAGTGAACGCGATGGGGTGGGTGCTCGAGTTGTCGTCACGACAACTGGTGGAGATCAGACCCAGTGGGTGACTGCGGGTGATGGGTACTTCAGTAGCGATGAAGCAGTGTTGGATTTTGGCTTGGGGCGAGTTGAAGAAATCGATACAGTGCAGATTCACTGGCCTTCTGGTGAACTGCAAAATTTCAAATCGCCGAAGGTGGATCAGCGGTATTTGGTTGTCGAAGGCGGTGTTGAACTGTATCGGCGGTAGTTATTGTTGAGTTCCGCGAGTTGTGAACTATCAGTTTCGAAAATACGGCAGATGGCTTTTGTGCATTTGTTCATGTATGAAAAAGGTGTTCACGGAAAATGTTCGATGCGTCGTTGACTGCTTGCCCTCGTCTTCTCTGCTCCACTATTTTTTCAGGGATTTGGATTCAGTCAAAGCGTACATGTGAGTGATGCTTCCGGTCCCGCGGACCTGGATGCGTTGGCGGGATCGGCGCGTGGGGTCACAGGTGATCCGCAGTAAACTCTGGGGAATGCGAGCGACACAGTTACGTTGAGTCGCGAGGAAACGCTGGAGCAAGTCTCGAATCTGGCTGCTGCCGGTGATTTCGAATCTGCACTGCCATTGTTGTTGATTGATCCTGGAGATATTTCTGTTCTGTGTCAGGCGGGGTCACGCATGCGGGATGTTAAGAATTGTCGGAGACCATCGATTTTCTTGCCGTTATAACAAAGGATCATCCAGAGTCAGGGCTACCTGTCTTGGGTCAAGTGCCTGACTGGCGTGTACAGCTAGAACAATTAGACAAAGCCATTGATCGCCATGAGCTGATCCTAACCTTGTATCCAGGCTTGACGCTCGCGAGGCGACAGCTTGCCTATCTGCTGAAGCGGGAGGGGAGGTGACATGAAGCAGCCGTTCAAATCCGTGAACTTTGTAAAGCAGGAGACCTTCGCCAAGGCGAATTGCAGTCACTGATTGTGCATGGTGATGCAATATTGGGTGAACCGGCACAGGGAGTGGGGGGCGAAGTCGATTACCCGGCCAAATGGTGAATCCGGTGCAGCAAGAAACATTTTACCAAACGTAAATACGCTGAGGCTGCCTCGGTTCTTCACGATTCGGTGGCGAGCGGAAGTACGCCGCCATTCATCGTTGCCTTGCGTGGGCGAGCTGCTGCTGAAGTGCAGGATGACATTGCATTCACGTGATCGTTTGGTAAGACCTGTGATGCTGTGCGTGAATATGCTGCGTACTGGTTTGTCATTGGTACTTATGTTGCGAGCGAGAGAAATTTTGCTGCCGTGTCGCGTGCATTTCTTGAATCGTTCGATCTTGATCTGACAAACTTCATCACAATGAATTGATTTCTCCAAACTCTAAAAATGCAGCAGAATTCCGATGACGACGCTCAATGGGAAGAGTAATGGAAAGCAGGCATCAATTCCCTCATGGCGACCACCCCTGTTGATTAGTTGTGCTGTTCATGCTCGTGTTGTTAGCAGAATCTAGCTTGCAGAATCATCGAGTGTGAATTTTAGGATGCGCGTTTCGGAATGTGAAAAAATGATGGCAGCAAGTAAACCAGCGATCGTTGAAAAGGGATAGGAGTCTCACTCAGTACCAGACGACGGCTTTTGTCTGCACTTCAAGTTGGTGGCGTAAATGGGTAGGCGTTAAGTAGGGCTCTCAATGAACGTGAGCTTGTCGGCTATCTAACCTTCCATAAGGCGTACTTGCATGATTTATCATGTTGAGCCATTATGGATGATCGTACTGATCCTCCCGTACGTAAACGCTCCTCGAATTTGAGATTAAACAATGAAAAAAATGTCACTTGCTATCGTCGCAATTGCTTGCCTCTCGCTGACCAGTCTGGCTGGTTGCGGCGGATCAGGCGAATCGAAGGTTATCCAGAATGAAGGCGACATTTCCGGTGTTTCGGATGCAGACAAGCAGAAGATGGAGCAGGATATGCAGTCTGGTGCGGGCTACTCAAATCAAGGTAGTAACTAGACTGCTTTCAGTTTGCTTACAGTCATGTTCGTACACTGGTTGTGTTGTGGAAATGACGGAAAAGACAAAACCGGTGCCTTAGTTTTGCTTGGGCGTCGGTTTTTTTATTGTCCCAGATTGAAAGCCGCCTGTCCCTGAACGAGTAGGTAGTCAGTCCCTGATTTGAGTGTTCCTAGTCGTTCGGTTTGTCCATTGGGCCAAGTGATGCTCGCATCTTCGACACGTTTTGCATCGCCCAGTCCAGCACGTAGGACTTTTTCATTGCTGCACATGTAGCCGTCGCCTGCGAGAAGCCACAGTGCACGCTTTTGGCCGTTGCAGGTGAACCGTATTGTGGCTCCGATGGCATCGCGACTGCTTGCAGTTCCTTTGATTTGAAAGCCAATCGATTTGCCAGCTTGTTCGGATCGATTCACCAGTAGACGCAGTTGTTCTTTGGTATGCGTTACTACGAGGTCAAGTTTCCCATCGAGATTGACGTCCATGGTCCACAAGCCGCGTCCGACGTGGTTGTCACTGAAGTAGCTTCCCCAGTGGTTGTCACTCAGTAGTTTGAAGCAACCATCCTGACGTCGACGAAAAATTTGGAGTGGTTGTTCGTAGGGAAGACTGTCGGGATCAGAGAAGTCACCGATGTGTCCGTTGGTGACTGCAATTTCGTCAATTCCATCATTGTCGAGGTCGATTGCTTCTGTACCAAATCCCACAACGCCGAGGGTGGGTTGAGCCAAATCCAACTTGTTTGTTTCATCTCTCCAAATTCCGGGAGCCACTTGTTCGTAGTAAATGTTGTACTCCCGGCCGAAACCTGTGACATATAAGTCCAAATCACCATCGAGATCAAAGTCACTGCTGGCGATTCCCATGGAAGCCTGTGCTTGGGTGCGACCGTCAACCGCAACGCCTCTAACTGCAGCATTTTCATCTAAGGCGATTCCGTTTCCATTCGCGTTTTTTGTTGGCGTGTAAAAAGCGTTTCGTGACATGTCATTGGCAATGAAAACTCCAAACTGTGAGCCGTCCAGATTTCCCGCAAGTATCCCAAGTCCACGCCCGGTTGATGGCTCCGAGACCCATTGCGAAGTGCTGTCATGGAAACTGCCATTACCGACACCCTCATAAAACTGATCGGAGTCTGCAGGGAATGTTAGTGGGTGGCATGGCCCAATCACCCCCTCCTCGTTCGGGCAGCCCATATCCAAACCAGATACAGTCTGGCAGTAGTTGGTGACTACCAAGTCTGCGATTCCATTTTGATTTAAGTCGACAAAAACCGCGCTGGTGGACCATGATTTGGAATCATTCTGCAAGAGCAATTCCGTGCAATCTGTAAAGCTGCCATCGCCGTTGTTTCGCAAAAGTCGGTTTTGACCAAGATTTGCAAAAAACAGATCAGGAAAGCCATCTTCATTAAAATCACCAATGGCAAGGCCTTGGCCAAAACCGTGATCAGCAACTCCTGCCATTTCGCCGATTTCTTGGAAGGAAGTGCCTATGTTGCGAAGCAGCTGATTCGCTTGCGAGTCTCTCTGCTGCATCGTTCCGCCGGCGCCCATCACCATGATATCCGGCAATCCATCCAGATCGTAGTCTATTGCGCCGCCTCCTACTCCTGTAGAACGGATGATTGCAGCAAGTCTGGCATCTGTGGGGTTATTGTTGGAAGCGATGTCACGTAGTCCCCATGCAGTACTTTGTTCCTCTAACCGAAGGTGTCCGGTTCCCGCAAGTTTTGGGACAATCGCATTACCCGGTGATGCAATTGACACTTCTGATACTGTTGGCATCGGTAGGTTAGAAAAATCGATTGAGGATGCGGGGGCATCAGCACAGATCCAAGACTGGTCCTCACTGAGTTTTGTGAGAATGCGTTCTCTGATTGCAGGAAGTTCAGTTGAGGGACCATCTGGCAAAGTGGTTGCCGCGGCGGACCAAGCTTCTGCCTCCCACACACGTCCCAAGTTCAGTAGTGCCACTGCAACGTCAGTCGCTTTGGCTTGATTGGTCTGGCCATCCGCCGCAAAATGATTGAAACATTCCCGAAGATCCAACATTTCAGTAGAGCGTGCTAGGACAGCCTCTATCTGCTCTGGAGAGATGGGAGAATCGCCGCGGGCTTGCAGTTGAAGCAGGGCTTGTCCAAGGCGATCCCAAGCAGTGTTACTGCCTGGATCTCGACGGGTTGCTTCCCAGTATGCACGGACTGCTTCCTTAAGTTGTGCCCTCCGGATCGCAAGGTCGCCGAGAGTCAGCCAATAATCAGCATACCTATTGCTCTGAGGTGTCACCGTGTTCAGCCAGTTGGGAATGTCCTCCAAGCGATTTTCGGCGATCAATGCCTGACCGTACATCGCGTGGGCAGGAGCAAACTTTGGATGATGTTCGAGCACATCTTCAAGAATCTCCGCGCCAGCCTCTGAGTCGTGACGATACATCATCACGAACGCCTCAGCCAAACGAACGCGATGGTCATCAGGGTTGCGTTCCATCAGACGTTCAGAAGTTTTCGGAGACAGGCGACGTGATGATGTTTCGGTGACTGCGAGTAACAATCGCACGTCAAATTGTCTCGCCCGATATAGCTTCATCAAATGCTCGGGCAGAAGATCCATTCTCTGTGCTTCGCACAGAAATCCAACTAACGAACGGCGTTGATCGTGTGCCTCCGGGTTCTGCTTTAACGATGCTTCCAGTAAGTTGATTGCGGTGTAGAGATGTCCCACGTCAATTAACGCCTGAACAGCAAATGTCACTCTCGCTGTTGGCTGGTAATCTGCATGCGTGGCAGCATCGACTAGTAGTTGCGCAGCTTCGCTCTTGCGATCGCAGTAGGCGGCTGTCTTCGCCGCGTAGGTGAGTAAGTCAGGATCTTCGGGAGATATGATTAAAGCTTCTTGTGCACATTGATTAGCAAGTTCCCAGTCTTCGTTCTGCATCGCGACAAGTAATCGTTCTACTGGAGTCGCTGTCCTTTCTGGCTTGGTGTTTGTGACCGGTGATTCTGTATTGCACCCCATCAATGTGAGGCAGATCCAAAGCAAACAGCACGAGGTTCCTCTTCGCCGGTACCAAACGTTTCCTGCGAACGATGATTCAATTTGGCGTTTCTCTCTCGTCGGGCACCGCGGGTCAGATCCACGATGGACATTTTTTGCTTCGCTCGCGGGCGGTCCACTCCCTCGCCTGTTAATCAGGTTGATGGCTGCGGGTGAGGTCTTCACTGACATTCTTTTGGCTTTTTTGAACTGGCAATTCACAGTGCAAATCACGGACTTCTGCGATGACGCAACGCATTTCGCGTGTCTCGCTCTCGTCGGTATCGCATGAGGTCGATAAACAATAGTCGGCGATCGTAACAAAATACGGATCGATGTTACCGCAGTTCGTTGATTTTCAGAGGTCATGCAGTTACGCGTTGTTTGCACGGCCCTCTGGGAGATGGGGTCGCTGTAACATTTGAGGAAGTGGGCAGACCTCGATTTTCGGATTTCCGCAGTGCAGCACCTTCAATTGATAGCTCGCCAGGGCAACGTATTCGACGTTTAGCTTTGCAGAATTCTCGTTGGTACGCCAGTAAACATGAAATTGTTCTTTTAATGAGTAATTGCGAAACTTTTGCCGGTAATTGGGTCTAATATTAATTGTGGATCCCTTAGCTTGCTTCGGGATGCTTCTTTTCAGTTTTTTTCCGGAGACAGGTTATGACCCGACGTTATTCGTCATCACGAGGCTTCACGCTCGTGGAGCTGCTAGTCGTGATTGCCATTATCGGCGTGCTTGTTGGTTTGTTACTGCCCGCGGTACAAGCGGCACGTGAGGCTGCTCGCCGCATGAGTTGCAGTAACAATTTCAAGCAGATCGGTTTGGCGATTCACAATTATCATTCAGCTTACAAACAGATTCCTACTCAGCATGGTGGTACCGGCCTTCG
>NZGD01000064.1 GCA_002690925.1 Rhodopirellula sp. | reverse complement strand
TTTCTTGGTCCAATTGCGTACCCACGATGGTATCCTTTTGAAAAGGTTACTCAGTCGTGGGCAGTTACACAATTTGGTTTACAGCCTCACTGGGAATCGCCAGGTATAAAATCCACGCGAGAGCAAGAGTCGGAATCGCAAACTTTTTCGCCCAGTGATAGACATAGCCAGACTCATTTCCACCACGCCACCGCCTTAAGTCACGCTGCATCAGTCCGTCACAGACGCCAACGACCCCGAAAAGCACGAAAGCCGGCATAGACAACATCAGTACAGCCATCCGCACGAAAAACATGATCAGGATATATATGGCCGCCATCAGGTACTCATAATATTCGGCGATCACGCCCTTCATCATCAGAATAATCTGGCCGTCGTTGGCGTCGGGTGTTCTCACCGACTGCAAGCTGTCCAGCAGGCCAGAATCGACAAATAGAAAGCTGACCACTTTGGTAATGGTCGAGCTTGCGGAATTCACAGCGCCCTCATTTGTTTGGTCTTTTGAGTTCAGCGACTCACTCAGATAGCCGATCTCCTGGAACATCATCTCTTCCGCATTCTTGTAGGTGGGCTCATCCTGGAAGAAGCCCATGTTGATCCACTCTATGACGATCGACATGAACGCACTGAACAACAGCAGGCCAATGATTTTCAGAATCAGATCGATGGATTTGCCGACAAAGCCACGTTTCTGAGCGGGATGTTCCGATTTACCCTCTGGCATTTGTCAGTTCCACCATTGCTCAGCTGTATGATATTTCCGATCCATTTCCCGGGTCAGAGCCTGCATGTTTTCCGGCATATCATCGTCATCGTCGTCAACGGGTAACGGAAAACGAACCTTCCAGAGTTGACCGCCATCCAGAAGACAAAATGCCTGACCTTTTGGCAGTGCCGTGATGTGACCGGGCTCGAGCATCGGGACCCGCAGCATCGAAATCCGGTCCTGGGTGCTTGAGGTAAAGTCGACGCTTGAGTCTGTGTCGGACGAGTCATTGGCACCAGAGACCGTCATAATCTGGGCAATTTCGACTTCAGGCAGTTGATTCGTCAGCAGCTCGGCCGTGTCCTTTTCCTTTACCCTAAGCATAATCAGGTTGTTGAAGTTGCCCTCAACCTGCCGTGCCTTGGCGACATTTCCGAGTCTAGCTTCGAGGTCCTGCCGAGACTGAGAATAAGCAGTGATCTGCATACCCGATCCACCGGACTTGTTGACCATCGGCAGAAACTCATCTCCGATCAGGTCAGAGAATTCGTCGGCGTGAAGACAAACCTTTGGAAGTGAATTGGCCTGACCCTCAAGCATTCCGTGTTCAAAACCATGCTTGTAGATATGGCCACAGGTGCTTACCAGGTCCGAGAACATGGAATTCCCCACTGCGGAGGAAACTTCCGTATCGCTCATGGCATCCAGCCCAACGTACACGATGCCTCGCTTCCGTATTATCTGGGTCCAGTCGAAAATGGGCCGCTCGTCGGTAACGTCGAAATAATCAGGGGCGAGCAGCTTCCCGATTTTGCCGGTCGTCAGCTTTTCGAGAAGCGGCAGAAGACTGGCCACGAGCTTGTCGAAGTAGGTTTTGTCGTACCGCAAGGCGGATAGAAGGCCGTGAAGTACCGGATCGCTGACGTGCAACTGTTCAACGTACTGCCTCAGGGCCTCTGTTCGGGGATTGGCGTGCTTTGCAAGTCGGGGGTTGGCCTTGTATTTCTTCTCGGCGTCGCCTGTCATCGCATTGATGTCCTCGGTCCAGCCTTCTTCACCATTCCTGGGCAACCACCAGTCCATGTATTCGCAGAACAGCGGTTCAATGTCCGTCACGTACCGAAGAATGTTGTTGTAATCCGGACGCTGCCCCAGGCTTACCAATGCCCGGGCGACAATGTTAATGAAGCGCCATGCGAACTCTTTAAACGCGGCACTGTTACCCTCGGCTGAAAGCTGGCCAGAGATACGACCGGCGATCTCAGTGATCCTCGAAAAATTTCCGACTGCGTTGTAACGGGCGGAAGAGTCCGGAAACCCAAGGTGGAACATGTAGAAATCGTCTTCCCGCCCTGCCCTCTTGGCAGCCATATACATTCGCGTGAGTAGTCCGGCGTCAGATTTCGGATCCAGCAGAATTACTGGCCCGTCGTTCCTACGAATGTCCTGCTCGATCAGGATTTCAGCCAGCCGACTTTTACCGACTCGCGTGGTTCCCAGGCAAAGGGTGTGCCCCACCCGCTCTGACATCGCCAGCAATACCTGCTTTTCTTCAAGCTCAACGGCATGGGTTACGGGATTGCCACCCACGGCCGGGTATGGGCGAACAGGATTCAAAGGGTGATCTTTGCTGGTCAGATCCGCGACCCATTGAAGTTTGGATCCTTCCAGTTTGCGCTCCAGCTCACGCGCAAAATTGTTTATCCGGGACGGACGGATGTACTTGGCTGAGATGGGCGCCATGGTGTCCTTCAAACGCTGAGTATGCGTCTGGGTCCAGCGAAACCCTTGTCCGAGGTAAAGGTGATTCTTGAAACAGGGGATCTGGTCAGAAGACATGGCGAAACGCGGCAACCGCCTCAGGTTTCGCTGATACTTGATGACGCTGGCCCCCTGGTAAAAACGATAGAGTCCAAAGACAACCAGAATGACAGCAGAAGTGTAGGCGACACTCGGAGTCATCATCAGTAATGAGGGGGCGGCCAGGCAAATGCCGGCTGCACATACGCTGACTGTTCCGGAATAGAATTCAACCGGCGGGCGAAGCAAAGCCTCGAGCGTCTGGGTGGCCATCAGCGCATCACTCCATTCTTATCAACAAAGAACGGGTAGTGCCGAAGTTTGATGGCTTTTGCCATCTGCTCGCCATTGGTCGCCTGTAGCAAGACTCCCTCACCTGCCACGGACTGCAAATGATTCATCTCTTCGACAGTCGCTACGTTCACCACCAAGCCAATGGCCCGCTTCTCTTTCAGGAAACGCCGGTTCTGTTTGAGCCAGTTAATGGAAACGGAGTCGTAACCGATAATGAACATGGGCCGGCTCAACATGTCATAACGAATCCCAGCCGCCTCTTGAGGACCGACCCTGCCCACAGTCAATGACGGTGACGAAACAGGGAGATTCGAGACCAAAAACCTTTTGCCTCGGCGTTCATCCTTCAGTTTCTGCAGTTGCTCTTTAAAATCGGAATCTGAAGGAAGGAATGGTTCTGCGGACTGGCCGCCAAAATCACCAATAACCTCGAGTTCATAGAATCCCTTGAGCTGCTCTTTCATGGTTCCAGCATGGACCGGAAAAACAAGTGCTGAGGCCAAGGCAATGCCTATAGCTGCTTTTTTCAGATATTGGCCCATAAGCGTATGACTCTCTCTCTGTATGCATTGGCGATTTGTTTGTCTTTCGGGCGCTGCGCTGGCCGGTGATAGCAACCAATGGCCAGCTCCCATGATGAGCATTCCGGTCGTTCGAATTGTTCACGAAGATGTTGAGCCGCTGCCGTGAGATTCAGGTAGGGATCAAAAGCGTCCCAAAGTGAGCGGAACCTTTCTTTATGCCAGCGCCAGTTCATCTGGCCCAAGCCCACGTCAAAGTGGTAATCCCCCGCCTTGACCAGGCCGTCTGCAAATCGGAAAGCCGCTTCGCGTGTTTTGAAGAAGTGCGCCTTTCCACGATGGTTGATCGTCCACGGCCAAGGCAGTGTTCGGTTTGCATGATCAGTCCGAGTTCTGGACTCATTCAAAACTATGGCGAAGAAAAGTTTTGCCGGTACCTTCTGCTCCTGACTGACTAACTGATACATCGGTGGAATTTGGGAGGCATGAACGTCCCCCCACAAACCGGCACCGATCAGAAACGCCAAAAGGTATTTCACCGCCCTACCCTCACTCGCCGTATTCGGTGATGTCGCCCGATGCGACATTGAAGGTTCGAACCGCAGGGAGGTTGTCGAGATCAACGCCAAACTCTTCAGCCTTCCCAGACTCGAAGTTGAGCGTGACTTTCCGCGCTCGGACAATTTCCGGATCGATCTTCATGTGGCGTGCCCACTTGGAAATGGACTCCGCTGAAGCACCATCATTGAAAAAAATGTCCAGACGAGAGTTTCGCGACACAGATTTTCTAACTTCGCTGACCAGGTCTTCGCAATCTTCGAGGCAGAAGTCGTTTACAAACAGAGCAACGTGAGTCGTGGTCGCGTTGTACTTCTCATTCCACTCCTGCTCCCAATGAGGAGCATCAATCACGACGGGGTTTTCGCCGAACAAGTCCTTGGCCGCTTTCATGCGTTCCACTTCGAAGGCCAATTCCAGTTCCATGCGCCGAGATTCGACCTTCATCCAGATCATGGCGTAGCGCTCACGCTCAGCAGGGTCCGTCTCGGAAACGCCGAGAGCCGTGAGTGGATCGAGTCCCGGAGACCAAATGCCTCGCGGACCCGACATGATCTTTCTGTACTTGATCCAGTCAGACTCTTTGAGCATCCACTGCTTAGCCAGAGACCGATCTTCATCCGTCAGTTGCATGCCGGACTTCTGATCGAGACTCGATTGCGCGTGAGAGGAAACATTCCCCATCGAGCGCGTGTCTGTCGGAGTCTGTGCTATCGCAATGTCAGCCGCTACCACGCTGACCAGAAGAGAAGCCACGAGGGTTTTGCGAATCATGAATTACCCCTCGCAATCGACAATGACTGTCGAGACTTCCCGTACTTCCGTTGATCGGGGCTGACTCAGGTCGGCGATCAGGACCGGCTGATCGCAGCCCTCTACTTTCATCGGTTCCGATGAAAGATTCGAAATGTAGTAACCACGATCTGTTGGAATAAAAATGCCCCGGGCAAAACTCGTGCTCTCGGAAGCAACCTCAGGAACGTTCTCGGCTTGTGGTGCTGTGTCCTCATGCATTTGCTGATCAGCAGCGTTGAAATACATACCCCCGCCAACAGCCACAACAAAAAGACCTGCCAATGTGATTGGTTCCATCTCTTAACCCTCCACGCTCAGGCGTCGAACTTTCGAGCCGGCTTTGAAAACCGCCTCACCATTCACTGCACCCTGAAGTTTCCATCCGCGGTAATAGTCACCAACTTTGAGGGGTACCCAACCACCTGATGAGTCTTGAAGAACCACGTAAGGCTCGACACCCCACATGTCGATGCTGGCAACAGTGGCACCTTCCAGTGTCTGGCCTTCTGAAATGGGCTGGGGTGCTGGCGCCGGTACTGTCTTAACGACAGTCCTTGCCGGACGCTCACTGAGGGTTTTGACTTCCTTGCTGACGACATCGATATCGAGTCGATGCTCATCGAGGATGTTCCGATGATCTCCCAACGTGGTCTTGATACCGCCCAGTTCGTTTTGGATGCTGTCCAGCACGGTGGACATGGTTGCCAGGTCCGAACGGAATTGTTCGATGTCGGAGATGCGGGCCGTGTTCTCTGTAACCGCAGACTGTGTCTGGGCCAGACTTTGAGAAATCTCGCCGTCCTGCGTCACTAGATCCGAGATTGATTCTTGAAGGCCAAAAACTGTTTGCCCGATCTGACTGTCGCTTTCGAGCTGATTAAAGCCAATCACTCCCGCGACGCTGAGAGCCAGCAGTGAAACCACCAGAGCTGATCCACCCAGCAATTTTCCACCTCCACCTGCCGTTTTCGGCGCTTTCTTTTTAGAGGGTTTGGCCTTCACGGGGATTGGTTCCGGCTCAATTTTTGATTCGCCCTCGGAGCCGACAGCTTCCCTAGACTCAGACACCGGAAGATCCAGATCAAAATTCTCCAGTTTATCTTCGGATTGTTTGGCGCCAGCATCACGGATCTCATTTGTCGCAACTCCAGCCTCCTCGAATGCATCATGACCCTCATTCAGCATTGCTTGATCCGGACCCTTGTTCTTGGAGGCGGGTGAAATGCTCTGAACGATACCCTTTTGCAGCTTGCTCATGACTTGCCTCCCAGCTTTTCAGACAGCTCAAAGGCAACCTTGCGATGAACAGGATCTACAATCAGCTCGAAGGCTTCGCCGGAAAGGGTGTTCAAAGCGCGGTCCAAGGTCATCGGCCCAATAGTTCGATGAATGGCTGGGAGAGGAAGATCGAGGAGCACCTTCGCCTCTTCACTTAATACAGAGGCATCTGCCAAAACGTAGCCTGAGCGTGCCAGGAGAAATTCAACGGTTTGTCCTACGGAATTGATTGATTGAGGAACCCGAGTGCGAATAACCACCTTCAAGGGATTCAGCTGATCAACTGGCGGAATATTTTGAACAAACGAATACCGGCCAGTTTGCACCCGCTCCACTTGTTCACGTTCTGCCTGGTCAGTAGGAATGACTGATTCTGCGTACGCTGAGACTGAGAGGCAGCACAGCAAAGCAAGGGGTAAAACTTTCATGGCAAAAACCTCTGAATAGAATTCAGGGGTAGCCTATGGGGTTTCCCTATTGAATTGCGGTTTAAAAGGTCACGGGTCGATGACCGTTTATTCTTGCCCTCTGCAGAAAAGAAAAAAGCACCCAGTGGGTGCTTCGCTGTATTCGAGGACGGGTATAGCGAAACCCGATTTTGAGGCTGATCCGGAAATGGGGCGGTGGGATCGTTGTTCCCCCAATATTTTCGTGCGTGCTTATAGCGATCGCACGGCATGGCTAAAAACCACACAAAAGCCACTCGTCTGGCGTCCTATCATCACTGCAAGATTTGCTTGCCGGCTAACCGAGTCATTAACACAGATGAGGCTAGGCCGTGAACGCTAACCGGAATGCCCTTGAATCATCTAAGGCATTCGGGATAGCGAACGCGGTCCAAGGTTGGCAAAGAATCTTTACCTGGTCAGCTCACAGTTTCTGAATTGAGGAGTAGAGATTAGCAAAGGGGAAAACTTTGCAGCTGAGCCCGGGGGCTTGGTGATGTTTGAATTCTTGCAGGTCGCCGAGTATTTCGCAACTAGAACTCTGCCGCCCTCAAATCGACCAGTTCTGATTCCGATTGCTCGATCGCATCAATAAAACCTTTCAAGAGTCGGAGGTTTGCATTCAGGTAGATCAATTCCTCTTCGATGTCTTTGAGGTGTAGCACCTGGTTCGGATCGAATACTTTGAGATAGTCCGTCACGGTCTTAGCATGAAGGCGAACGTATTTCCGGTCTCGCTTGGATGACCGAAATCGCCAGAAATATTTGGTAGTGGTTCCATCCGATCTACCAGCAATAGTCAGCTCGAAATCCTCCCCGAAATTTGAAATCAAATCGTCCCTGAGTTCAGCCGCTCTGGCATCGAGCCGATCGCGAAATCGTTCGATATCCTTGCGGTATAAGTTTCGCCTCGCGCCCTCATTATCCTTAAAAGGTATTAGTAAATTTATATTTAAAGGGATAGTCACCGAAATTCCTCTCCTGATCCCAGCAGTAATAACCGGTTCTGATCCAGCACTGCTGCTGGTTTCGATCCAAGTTTCGGCCGGTTATGATCCATGCGTGAAACAAAAAAAGGGCGCCACCTTGGGCACCCAGTGATGTCGCCTAACACACTCCCCGGGAAATCAGGCTTCTGTTTCCGCTTCTGCTTCGGCTTTTGCCAGCACGCTGTCCAGCTTTGACTCCAGGTCTGCATTTACCTGCTTCGACGAACCGGCCTTTTTGTCTGATTTTGACAGATCTGCGCCCAGGGTATTCAGTCGTGTTTGGGGGAGAGAGGGTGCGTTTGGCGATCTGGTTGTGCCTTCCAAATAACCCTGCTCCAATTCACCCATAAGCTCTTTTGCTTTCTGAGCTCGCTGATTGTTGGCCGCCATGTCGTCGCGGCTGACCCCGGTGTGTCGGTACTTGTAAACCAGGTGCAGAACTCCTCTGACACGTTTCTCTACTCGAGCCAAAGTCTGAAACTTGGTTTTGGTCTCAATAAGGCCGATGTGACTAGCCAGCAAAATCTTCAGAACAATCTGATCCACCTTTAGGAGCTGGTAAACAAGCTGAAAACCGAGACGTGAAGCAAAACGGACTGGAACTACCACAGGATTTTTCGAAGCAACATTTGGAAGCCTCATCGCTGATGGGACGTTTTCCTTAATGAACTCTTCGATATCAGCCAATTCAGCATCGAGATCCTCAGACAAATGCTCAATGCCCTCTTCAATTTGAGCAAAGTGGAAGTCCGCGTAGGGATCATCTTCTCGTATTGCCTGTTCGAGCGAACGTACTCGTGAACAGAATCCAGGAAGCCCAAGAATACCATGCTTCTTTTCAGTTTTTTCCCGACCTTGCCAAAGCCTTAGCGCAGGTCGTGTTGCCAATTCGATCTCAATGTCCTGTGTAGGAGCAATTGATGCCATTTTTGATGTTTTATCGGTCATTTTCTGCTCCTTAGAATGCGACTTGTAGGTTACGAGTTTGAACTGGAATCGAGCCGTTGTTCTTTGACTGATTCATTACCTGCTCAATTTCTTTGATCTCCCGATAGATCATCGAAAGAGGCAGGTTCGTGCGGCGGGCGACCTCAAGTAGGCGGCGACGAATATCGGTAACCTCAATGAGATTCAGCCATTCTTCATAGATCCGGCATTGTTCTTCATGTGTTGGAACTACCAACCGTCCCCGAACAGTGGGAATACCCAAGATCCGTTTTCTGGTCGAGACGTGGGTTGTCCTCAACCCGAAGAATTCCTTCATGAGATTAAGACACGCTCCACGCATCAACATCTCATCAATCATCGCATGCTGTTCGGACTCGGAAGCCTCTACTTCGAGCAGCTTTGAAATTCTGGCTGCATTGATAGGGAACCAATCCTCCAGCGATTTCCCCATTGCACAGTAATTCGCTGCGACGCGTGTGATTTGGTCAGGTTTAAGGGATTCAAGGATTCTTAGGGAGTCGATGGACAAGCCAATGTCTTCGACGGAGTCGAAAAAGCCGACTCTGGCATTGCCTAAGGTCTTTACTAGCAGTGCTGAGATGAATTGGGCGCTTTCATATCGGAAGTTTTCGCAGGCTGACACAGCTTATTCTCCTTGCTGAACCTGGTTTATAGCCTGAGGCTGCCTGTGGCGCCTCTTTGCGGAACAACTCAGTCCGTACAATCCCTGCCCGTTCTGCGTCCACACGTGTCCGTTAACACTTTGGCTGTCTGATTTTTCAGACAATCATTTACAAAATGTAACCGTCTGTCAAATTTTTAGTCAGTAATTAATGCAAAAAAATTTATTTTGTCTGCAATTTCAGACGCAATACTTTATGCTGTAGTCATATGACTACGGTACAATTCGAGCACGAATAACTTTCAGCAATCAACCATGCGCTTTCGCAGGCGACGGCATTGCACACCAAGATACTTGAGGTTAATGCGTGGAAAGGCTCCCAATATTTACTGATGCCACTGAAGCGATAGAGTTCTTCGAAGCAACTCCCACTTCCTGGTCTAGCAATCTGATGAAGGCTTGGGTTGTTCGGCATCTCGTTGAAGACGGTTATGCGAATGCTGATATTAGGGATGCTCTGAAAATTCGGAAAAAGTATGTTGTCACACACCTTATTCGTGTTGGCAAATCGTTATCACTAGAAGAGTTCCAGCTTTGGGCCCAGTACCCTTTAAGCATCACATTTGGGCACATGCGGGCAATAGCTTCACTGCCCTACCCTACGCGGCGAGACTTGTTAAAACTTTTGCTTAAAACCAAGACAACAGTATCTCAACTAGAAAAAATTGCCCGAGGCAAAAAGCTGGATAATGAGACAGATATTCGAAAGCTTGAAAGGGACATCTCAGACCATACTGGCCAGCCGACCAGGATCCGCTTCAATCATAAGAAAAAATCAGGATCGCTAACTGTCGATTTCTTTAGCCTGGATGAATTTGACTTCCTCTGTGAAAAGCTTGGCTACAAACCCTCTGATGACTTTTAAGATCACAGCATGTGGAACCATCAACCTTAATAGACTGCGACTAAACTCTGCTCTATCGTATCCCGATACCGCTAATTCCACCCCGACCAAGTATCTATTTACCTGACCCGGATCACTGATCTGTGTGGGTGCTACACGCCACGGGTAAATCTGAATTCTGGGGGGTTACCCGCCACGGGTAAGTCTGGTTTCTGGGAGGTTACCCGCCACGGGTAAGTCTGGTTTCTGGGAGG
>NZGD01000063.1 GCA_002690925.1 Rhodopirellula sp. | reverse complement strand
ACTCGCTTGAAAGAGAGTGTGTGCGTGGCTTATGGCGGCGTTGACAGCTATGACATCCACGCTTTGGAAACAGCCCAGTGCATGTCGGAACGAAGACAGGGTGGTGAAACCGGCGTCAAACAGATCCATGCTTTAAAGGGCGAGAATCTCTGGAACCGACTGGCTGCAGCAGACTGCCAGACGACGCGAAAACTGATCGTTTCGGCACTCACACGCAGTCACAACTTGCCCGTCAAAGAAGGCTTCCCCACCGCTCCGGTTTCCATGGAATGGCTTCAGAGCAACATGCCCAATTCAATCGGCTATCTTGTGGAACATCGTGATGGGCTGCGCACCACGATGCTGCTCACAGGCATCCGGGACTTCAATTACGCAGGAATGACAGAAGATGGAAAACTGATTTCCTGCCAAATGTATCTGCCCATGCCAGAACGTGGCTCAACGACAGCGGACTTCTTCAATCCACTGGCAAGGCACATTGAAACGACAATCATCGAGAGAAAATCTCCCTACCCCGTGGAGCGTACGCTGCTGACATCGGGCATGGTGATCGGTGGCGTTGACAGTCTCTTTCAATCACAGAAACCAGTCCCGACCCCACATCTGAATATCGCCTATGCTCCTTCCCCGGAATCGACTTTCTGGAGCGATTGAAGATGATCTCGGTGTGACAGGCAACCTGCGTCATGCGTTCTGCCTTTTGGCTATTTGCATCGAACCACAAGGAACGCCATATCACCACGATGGCGTGATGGCATTTTGCGACCATCCGGCATGATTCAGACGTGGTGATGTTAGACGCCACGCGTTACACTGTTCGCCCGCTGAGCAGACAGACGGATGTCACCGATAATGAGAGGCACACGGCGGCAGAATCATTCCCGGATCCCTTGGTGCCCCACGGACACGAGCAACCCATGACGGCCATCCTTGGCATTTCGGCCTTCTACCATGACTCAGCCGCCGCCTTGGTGGTCGATGGTGAAATCATTGCCGCTGCTCAGGAAGAACGATTCACACGCAAAAAACATGACCACAACTTCCCGCATCACGCGGTGCAATATTGTCTGGAAGAAGCAAATCTGACACCTGAGCAACTCGACTACGTGGGCTTCTACGACAAGCCACTCAGCAAATTTGAGCGGTTGCTCGAAACTTATCTCGCTTTTGCACCATCGGGTTACCGTTCGTTCCGGCAGGCGATCCCCCTGTGGCTAAAACAAAAACTGCACCTGCCTCGAGAACTCGGAAAAGGACTTAATCACCGATATTCTGGACGGTACGTCTTTACAGATCATCACGAATCGCATGCTGCCAGCGCTTTCTTTCCCTCTCCCTTCGAAGAAGCTGCGATTCTGACTCTTGATGGTGTGGGGGAATGGTCAACAGCGTGTTTTGGAACCGGACACGGCAACAAGATTGAGTTGAGCCATGAAATCCGCTTTCCCCACTCTCTGGGACTGCTGTATTCCGCCATGACCTACTACACAGGCTTTCGCGTCAACAGCGGTGAATACAAATTAATGGGTCTGGCGCCCTATGGTGAACCAAAATACCGATCGCAGATTTTGGATCATGTGATGGATGTCAAGGAAGATGGTTCCTTTCACATGGACATGAGTTTCTTCAATTACTGCCAAGGTCTGACAATGACCTCGCGCAAGTTTCATAAGCTGTTTGGCGGCCCGCCGAGAACTCCGGAATCGGAGATCACTCAGCGTGAAATGGACCTCGCCGCCTCCGTCCAAGCGGTGACTGAGGAAATCATGCTTCGCATGTCACGTCATGTTCATGTGCAAACGGGCTGCCGCAACCTCGTTCTGGCAGGTGGGGTCGCTCTAAACTGTGTGGGCAATGGCCGCCTGCTGCGTGAAAGCCCTTTTGATGAGATCTGGATTCAGCCGGCGGCAGGTGACGCAGGCGGTGCACTAGGCAATGCACTGTTCATCTGGCACCAACTACTCGACCAGCCCCGAACGCCTGATCCGCTGGATTCACAGCAGGGATCTTTTCTTGGCCCGCAGTACAGTGATACCCAAGTCAAGGAATGTCTACAGAACGAGCAAGCAGTTTATCAACATTTTGAATCTGATCAGGAGCTGTGCGACACGGTCGCCGCATTAATCGCTGAACAGAGCGTCGTCGGTTGGTTTCAGGGACGCATGGAATTCGGCCCACGAGCACTGGGAGGAAGAAGCATTCTTGGCGATGCCAGGAGTGTTGAAATGCAATCAGTGATGAACCAGAAGATCAAATTTCGCGAATCGTTCCGTCCGTTTGCTCCGATGGTGCTCGATTCACACAAACAAGACTACTTCGAATTGGATGCTTCCCATCAAAGCCCCTACATGTTGATGGTTGCTCCTGTTCAGCAGCAGATACGGAAGCGTCAATCACCCGAGGAACAACAGGCCTTCGGAATCGACAAGCTGAATCACCCTCGATCCACGATCCCAGCGGTGACTCATGTTGACCACTCAGCTCGCATTCAGACGATTGACGCAACACGTAACCCGCTGATGCATCAGCTAATGACAGCTTTCCATCAACTCACTGGATGCCCCGTGCTCATCAATACCAGTTTCAATGTCAGAAGCGAACCCATTGTGTGCAGCCCGCTTCAGGCATTTCAGTGTTTCATGAGGACAGAAATGGACGCCTTGGTAGTCGGTCGATACGTGTTACTGAAAACGGAGCAGGTAAAAACCACTACAGCGACAGAGCGTCAGCAGCACCTGACACAATTTCCTCTCGATTGAAAATCATATCTCCATGAAACTGATTGAACTCAACTGGTCGCCCACGGATCGACAACTCCGACAATTCGGCGGAGTCTGCATGGTGATGCTGCCAGCCTTGGGATGGATTTGGGGCGGAAGCACGCTTGCCATTCTGGGCCTCTGTATACTAGGACTCACGTTGGCCGCGGCTGCACTTTCACATCCTACAAGTATCAGGCCTATCTTCCTGACTTTGATGGTCATCACCTCTCCGATCGGGCTTGTCGTGGGTGAATTGTCGATGATCATGATCTACTTTGGCCTATTCCTTCCATTGAGTCTTGCGTTTCGAGTCATGGGACGTGATGCTCTGCAATTGAAGCGGCTTGAGTCGTCGTCGAGTTACTGGCAAGAGAAAAAGCAACCGGCAAGTGCCAGCACCTACTACCGGCAGTCTTAATCCATCGATGACCAAGCCAAACGAAGTGGAAACTCAGCATGCCCCCATCTGAAGAAAAAAACGAGTTCGAGCAGGCGGGCGACGAGAAACCGTTGTCGCTGGTTCAGGAGTTCGCTCTTTTTATCACTGAAAACAAAAAGTGGTGGCTCATCCCAATCCTGTTGGTTTTTGGCTTGATCGGCTTGCTTGTGACTCTCGGAGCCACGGGTGCTGGCCCCTTCATCTATACACTTTTCTAGGATCGGCTACGGCTGTATGCCTCCGGGCTGTCGATCGGCGGTACCAACTCAGGCACCGCTGCTCTGGCAATCCCGTGTGTGACCATACTGACAGGAAACGGCGAGATACATGCAATCTCCTCACCGTGCATTTGCGACCCAAAACCTGCATGCTTGATGAGTCATTGCATGACCAGCAAGGTGTTTTTCGACGTTGCTCATCCCACGGCTGCTTCTTATTCACCACGAGAAAAAGCTGTCTTCTGATTAATGTGATTTTTCCACCATTTGTGGAAAACAATCTAAAATCTCTGAGATGGCCTCGTTTCGGTGGCATCCTTGATCCCAGTTGCGTCATTTTCGCACGGCTGACAATTGTCGGAGAACAAATTGCTCGACCCGGACAAACTCACCGAAGTATGGGATCAGCATGCAGACCGTCTTCTGCTGATTGCAAGATCCATCGGTGGCCCGGCAGAGGATGCAGTTCAGGAGGCTTTCATTGCCCTCGCGACTCAGAAACAACTACCAGACGATCCGATGGCGTGGTTAGTGAAAGTCACGCGTCATCGTCTGCTGCAATGGCGGCGAAGTCGCTTGCGCAGAAGAGCGAGGGAAAGCAGACGCACCGATGTGGCGTGGTTTGACTGCGACATGACACTGGTCGATCAAAAGATTGATGCAAAAGAAATCACTGCGGCCCTGCAGGAAATCGATTCCCCTGATCGAGAGATCATCGTCATGCATTTGTGGGGCGGCATGACTTTTGATGCCATTGCTAAAGTCGTCGGCGGGTCACGTGCCAAAGCACACCGCAACTTTCAACGTGGCATTGGAACTTTACAAACAAAATTTAGCGACACCCCAAAATCAGCAACAAAGCGTCTGGTTCATGAACATTAATGACTCCCAAGCATTCACCGATCAACTCGCAAAGATGTCGCCTGCCTCGAGCGGGATGGACCCGCGACGAGTCTTCTACGAAGCTGGATTCAAAGCCGGTGGTAATGGAAACACAGCATCCACAAACTCCCGCCCCACCTCCCTCGTTGCTGCCTGCCTGATGACACTGGCATTGGTAGCACCCGCCAGTTTTTACGTCGGTGCCAATCAAGCCGCAACCAGCAGCACAACAGATCGACTCGTCGAGCAACCAGTCGGGCAACCAGACGAGCAATCATCAGACCAAGAGAGTCCGGTGAAAGCACACCCTGCAAACACACGGCCCACACCCCAAAATGTCATCACTCCCAACGAGTCTCCGGAGCGTGACTATGAACCCAAATCTGAACTTGCAAGTGCAATACCTGCTGACAACGATGCAGGTCCCATCCTGGCTAAACAAGATCCCATCACGCGTGAACTTGGACAATGGGCACAAACTCTGTTTCCTTACCAGGAACGCAACCCGACGGTCGCCAGCAACCAACACGACCTTTCGATCCTCTCAATCGGACACGGAACCTCGTTATCTCAGTCAGAAGACACTGTAACGATGCTCGATGGGGCCATCAGTGCCAACCTAAGAAAGAATGCTTCCCGCCGGAACTCCGAAAACATCAATACCTTTCCCCAGTTCGCCCCGACTCCCCGCGCGCTACTCAAGTACTTCAACAGTCTGGAAACCGTTCAATGACCAAACTGAAATTCACTGGAACATGCTTCCCTGGTTTGCTTGCTCTAATGCTTGCCGGCAACTTTACGCTTGAGCCTCAGTCGCTCGTGGCCCAAACATTGGTCTCACCCGCCTTTGAGACAGACGGTAAAGAGACAGATGATAAGGAGACTGAGGGCAAGCCGCAGCAGAAAGACACCTCTGCTACCGAGATTCTCATCACCATCACGCCAGCAGGAGCCCCTGACCCGCTGTTACGTTACCGACTTTGGCCTGCTCCTGAAACACGGCGAAACGTAAGCGTCGATGCCATCATCAGCCGAGCCATCATCCTGACAATCCAAGCTTCCCATTCGGAATCAAGCAACTCTGATGCTGGAACAACAACCGATCGCAATGAAGTCCAAGATTGGCAAACGATGCCGCTTGCCCAGTTGCCCATTGCTAAGGTGAAAAAATATCTCAGCCAATATGGATTCGCGCTTAATGAATTAAAGCGAGGCGAATCGCTCATGCGAACGGACTACGAGCTCCACTTGCAAGACCTTACAACGCCTGAACTGTATGGCACTTTGCTACCTGAAATGCAACAAGCTCGACAACTGAGTCGAGTGCTCGCCCTGCGGGCAAGAGTTGCTGCAGCCGAGCACCGCTGGGACGACATGATTGATGATTGCCGACTCGGTTTCCGTCTTGCTGACATTACTGGAACACGCGGACATTTCCTAATTTCGCGTTTGGTGGGACAGGCAATCGCATCTGTGATGCAGGAAGTCATTGAAGATGCAATCACGCAAGCCGACCCGCCTAATTTCTACTGGGCTCTCGCCTCCGTTCCAGCGCAACACATCTATGAGACACAAGAGGCGATCGAGTTCGAAGGCTCACTCGTTTCACGCATGATCAAAACGGTTGGTAAGCTTCCAGACGCCCCGATTGGAGAGGAACTGGCCCGCAGTAAACTTCGCGAACTCATGGAATCCAATGCTGCACTATCCCAAACCATCCAACCACTGGAAGCACCCACTACCATGCTTTTGATGGGCACCTTACCCATCGCAGTCGCCGAGCAATCAAGGCAATTACTCGCCAAAACTGATCAATGGAAGAACCGAACCGAAGAACTTTCAAATAGCGAGTGTGTACTCAGAGCAACAGTGCTAGAGGCCAAACGAACGAGAGACGCATGGATTGCCTGGTCTTACTTACCCGATTACCTGAGCGAGAAGTACAGCGACGAAAGAGACAAATTTGTGAATCTTACCCATGATTCGCTTCCAGGCCTGGCAAAGATGATTCTCATGCAGATTCTACCCGCTTTTGATTCAGTGACTGCGGCAGAACTGCGTGGCATACAAAAACACAATTTATTACAGACATTGGAAGCGTTGCGGATGCATGCGAAACAGACCGGTGAATTACCAAAGACTATCGAGAACCTTCGCCCTGTCCCAGCTCTTCCAGACCCGATCACACAGAAAGACTTTGCCTACATACGCAGCAGTCCGACAACGGCAACGATTCAAAGATCCCCAACGCGGCAAGGTGACCTCAAAACAAAACTTACGATCACACTGAAAGGGACACCATGATTCGACACGCAGTAATACTAATAACGCTCGCACTGGGTTTACATAACGCACACTCACAAGACAATAGCGTGCAAAAAAAACCACCCCCCACTTCTGTAAATCCTGTGAGCATTGAGAGCTTTATCGGACAAGACGTATGTCTGACCGTAGAAGTCGATATTACCTCACTTGACCTGACCGCAAACCGGGCCCTTCTGGAAAAGTTAAGCGGCGAGAAGTTCCCGCCCGAACTCGCTGTCAGCATACGTGACCTCGTTGACGCCTTGATGCAAGCTGGCGTTGAGAAGGGTTACCTCATTGCCACCGTAGGTTCCATTGGAGACATACTCTGGCGTCTCCAACTGAATGGGGGCCTTAATGGAATCAGCCCTTTGCTCGTCCTGCCATGCAAGAAACCAGACCAGGTGCAAGCGGCCTTGGAAACCTTCGCTCAACAACAGGGGCAAACAACATCATCTCTGAAAATCCAGAAACTATCAGCCGCTAACGAGGACGGGCAGAGCTTTGTCCTGATTGGCAACAGCGAACCAGCCAAGCGTGCGACCCAAACTGCCCAACCACAAAGAGACGCCCTAAAAGAAGCGCAAATTGCCAAGAATCACTTAACACATAAAGTAATTTTCTCACTGCCCGCTGAGACACGTCGCGACCTGATTGATCTGTGGCCAGACAAAATGCCCCCTACCTTCCCCATTGCAATTTCACCACGAGCCATGGTGCAAGACATTCGTTGCATCGTGGCCTCAGCCGACCTGCCACCTGAACCAGCGTTACAGATCCAAATCAAAATGTTCAGCAAAGAAGCGATACAGCGGGTTCAGGATGCCATCTCAACATCGCTTGCGTTGATGGGCCCGATCAAGCAACACGTACAAATGACGACAGCCGACAAGATTCTGACCTTGGACGTCGCCATCGAGCCTTTGCTTGCACTCCTTGCAGCCGCACCTTCAACCGCAAGGACGCAACAAAAGATGAACTCGCTCAAACAAATCGGGCTTGCAACACATAATTACCACGCGATTCATGGCCACTTGCCACCGCGGTGTTTCACTGACCCTGCTGGCAAGCCTTTACAAAGTTGGCGTGTAGCAATCCTTCCGCTCATTGAGCAACAAGCTGTCTACGAAGCATTCAACCTGAAAGAACCATGGAACGCCGCGTCAAACCAGAAGGTGGCGGCCACTCAAATTCCAGTCTACAGAAACGGAAAATCAGAAACGACAAAGACCACGTTCCGGGCTCCTGTCATGAAGGGCTCGCTTTGGGAAGGTGATGGTCCGCCGAGACAATTTGGACAGATGACTGACGGTCTTTCCAATACAATTGCCGTTATCGACGCGCCATTGTCAGCCGCCACCGCATGGGCGAATCCCGAGCCATGGCTCATTTCAGCCGAGGATCCCATGTCCGATATCTTTGGTGACAGAGAGACGGTCGCGGCTTTGATACTCGATGGTTCGGTCATAACCCTTAAGAAGTCAGAGATGACCAATGAAAAGCTAAAAGCGATGCTGACATTTGCTGGAGGCGAACAAGTCGAATTCTAAGCCGCAATCCTGATATTGTCAGGATTGATTGAGATTTACGTCCACCAGCGTTCCGGGCTCATCAAAAAGCAAGCGTCAGGGGGGAGGCGAGGTTTTCCAGATTACTCGCAAACCAATGAACGCTCGCCATACGGGTCTACGTCAACGCCCGCTTAAAACCCGGGCAAGCAAAGAGCTGCCAACGCAAATCGAAAGCTCGTGTTCCCAGAGCTGGAAAAACGCGTTTTGTTGCGGCGAGGCAACATGCGTGAAACACTCAACGAACGCCTCGCAAAGCTGGCGATTACCTTCTGAGACCCTATGCAGCACACGGCCTGACCTCGCCAACTTTTTTAAGCTACCCTGGTTCATTATGAATTGCTGGCCCGCCAACCACAAAGGAAAATGAAGCACGCAACGATTCTCGTTTCACCGCAACAACCCCAGCAAGTCGCAGCCGGATTTCATAACAACACAAATGCGTTGATAGGCTCACGTCAAGAACTGCCTGCACACCAGGGCCCAATTCATTGAAAGTCAAGCAGCAACTTTGGCAGTGAGGACAGTCGGATCGATCTGAATATCCGCTGAATCCATCACAAACAACGGTTTCTTCCCAACAAACGATGCCCATTGAGTGTAGGTACTCGGTGGACCAACCATAAAATCAGTCTCTGCTAATAAGTACATATCCTCCACCAAGTGCCCCGGACCGGTTGTCACTTCCAGGCCTTTGAAATCAGCCTCATTGAATTTGCCATTGGTACATAGCAGAAACTTAACCTTCTGAGCAGGAAATTGCTCCACAATTCTGTGCATCAATGCGGCGTACTGACTGCTGGAATAGAAAAACTTGCCATCTTGCCAGAATTCGTAGTCACCCTGCCTCATGTGAATACCAACAACAAGATCTGAATCACGACGCAGCTCACCAGCAACCTTGTCTACGATTCGACGATGCTTCTGTCGGATTTGAAAATGCTGTCGAATTTCATCACTGTATTTTTCGACCAGAATTGGTGACCGATAAAGCCAACCACTGATGAGCATGGACTTACCACCACGTACCGCATCGGCGAATTCAGCCCCTGCCAGATCACACGTATCACCCTCTTGCAACCGCATTAGGTGGTATGGAAATGTTCGCAAACGGGCAGACCACAGACTCTTCTCAACCCGCTCTACGAACTTTTCTAACAAACGCCGCTGCCGATAGCCGGGTGTCCGCGAGGAATTCGAAATTCTGGAAAATCGACACCAGAGGTCATTCGCCGTACCCTGAAACAGATGGGCGTACTCAGCAAATGAAGGGTTTGCAAAACCAACTCCATACTCACATGACGCAGCAATTAAATTCGCTGACAAAATCAGACGATTACCGAGCTGACCATATCTTCGAGCGACAATAATCATGAGGAATCCTTTGGCATTATCCGCGAGAAGAATACTAATCGCCGAGCATGCAGACAAGATCATTCAGCCCCCGGTACCCCGAGCATTTTGAATATAATCAAGACTTTTCGATTCGTCTTCGAGAGTAAGAAATGCCACGCACCACGCACCACGCACCACGCACCAAAAAAAATTGATACCGAGGTATCACTCTGGCTAAGCGTTAATTGCAAGTTTCCTTGTTTCAATGCCTGACACAACCAGACGCTGCGAGAGCACACTAAAAAAACAATCGATACAGGGAGGCACCTTGTTACCCCCCCACACCTGAACTTGGTTCTCGCTAAACGGCCAGCAAGCCTCATGAGGAAAATGGTTTCAACAAAGGCAACCCTACTGTGAGATGACAAGATCGCTTGCGACCAAACCGTTGTTACACGAAGCAAGGTCATATATTCAAGCCGGGAACCTCTCTTGCCACGCCCAGGCAAACTCTTCGCCGCGAAAAGCCGATTGCGTGTGCGTCTTGAAAGAAGCACCAAGACTAGACTTCTCTCCACCTACGGAACAAACGAGACGACAGTGACAGCTGCCCACCAACCGTGCTTGAAAACCCAACACCTCTGTGCAACCTATGGCTTCAAATCCTGCGACAGCATGACCTTCCCCCTCGGTTGCACAGCGAAGCGACGCCAGACTGCGACTCAAACGAAAAAAGGCTCGCAATTCTCTATTGAACTGCGAGCCTTGTTTCAAAGTCGGGGCGACACGATTCGAACGTGCGACCTCCTGCTCCCAAAGCAGGCGCTCTAGCCAGGCTGAGCTACGCCCCGATTCACATCGGCAAGGCGCCTACACCTGTCACCAGGTATGTTGGGAAAGACGCCTCAGTGATTTCTTCGAAAACCGAAGAAGGAGTAGGGTAACGAACAATTCGAAATCGCGAAAGGTTCACTCTGCCGTTTTTTTCTGTGGCCGCCAAGATCCCCGAAAATACCTGTGGCTCATCAACCTGCCATCTTCAGAAATAGGTTTTTTGGCCCAAAAAAGCAAGTTTCTTGAATGCTCGGCTCTCGACAGTTCTGAACGCGCCCATCCTCGCCTGGGAAAACCCTGCTGTCATAATGCCACCGCTGGGCTCTGGTCAGACGGCGGAGCGAGGCAGAATAGCTGAATAGCAGCGAAAGACTTCAGCTTAAGCATTCGAAATTTACTCGCGAAATGCCTGCGATGCGTTCATGACACAAGTACTCAAAGCGACCTGATCGTTTGAATGAATGGAACCACAAAACCGATCAGAAGTGAGACGGAAAATAGTGTCATCACCGCGGACCGCCAGCCCAGATTTCGCGAAATCAAGAAGCCAAAGATCAAAGGCAGCAGCGGGTACATGAACAGATTAAGTAGCCCCCACTTTTTACCCGAACGGAAACCAGCAATGCAGGACCAGATGCAGGCACTCAAATTCAAGAAACCTGCAAAGACAATCGCTAGCCCCCATCCGGCGATACGAATAACTAATTTTGGCTCCAGCGGCTGGGCAAAATCATTCGTCTGCCCCTCGGATTTCCCTGCTAACTGATCTTGAATTGAAGCATGCCTCTGACGGACAAATTGTTCGAGTGAATAACCCTTTTTCGCAGAACCCTCACCCGTGATCGCAACCTCCATACGCAACCTAGCCGCTTTATCAAGCCTTGGGCGAACAACTGCCGCCGCCGCCTTGACTTGCCCGATCCATTTTTGTTCCAGAAACACCGAATCCAGCAACTGTTCTACTCGCGTCAGATAAGCCTGTTTTATCTCTGGCATATCCAACATGCGTTCAATCAGGCGATTTTTACCGGAGCCGATATGTGGCTGGTTGATACTATGGTGCAATCGAGACACTGGCGTCCCGATGATGTCCAGGGAACCAAACGAGTGATCCAAATCCCATGGTATCAACAGGACTTTATTTGTCTCCGGACTGAGGTAGGCATAGTAGTTCTGACTCCCTCCGAGAAAACTGTCGAGATTCGAAAGCATTGCATTCACCGCCAAGAATGACAAAAAGCTATCTACATCCAAAAAGTCTTGAATCCGAGCTTCAAATTCCTTCTTGTCACTCAGGTGAATCAGCCTGGCGAATTCAATGAGTCGTCGCTGCTGCTCAGGAGTCGATTCCGTCTTGGGGTTGTAGTATGACTCGTAGGACTCCCACGTCTCGCCCAGATAAGGGAAAGCGGTAAAGGCGCTCGGCTTCACAAGCAATCCATCGGACTTCCCGAATGTACGCTTCAGAAATTGCTTATCGACTTGCTCGACTATCAGGTACAAGCCACACTTCCTGACCTTACCATCAACATCTGTCGTCAGCGAAGCCCATCCCGTCAGCGGGGCAGGTATGCCAGCTTCCCGAAACAGTTCATAAGAAATAGCCTCCCGGAGCATGGACGGATCTGCAGCACAACTCTGCAAATTAAGTTTCTTCAAACCCTCAAAGCTTAAACCTTCTTGATACTCATTGAAGTCAATTTTAAATGAATACTTCCCCAGCGCCCTTCCGCTCAGAAAGCTCCCGTTCCCTTTAAACCGCACTCCAACATTCGCTAGCCGTTCACCATCAATGGTTACATCAGCTTTACCGTATTGATGATTCAAACCAAGATAGCCACCTAAACCAGGCCGAGTTTCGTCATTTGCTCGGAATTCCTTACCGTGTGCGGCATCCGTAATGATTTCGCCAAATGCTTCGCCAACATCCCAATCAAGCTCTTTCGCTGGCTGCAATCTGCCCCACTCTTCTTCTGTGAACCGCAGGTTGAACTCGGAGATACGATCAAGCGCAAAAAAAGCATGAGATCCTTCATGTCGTTGGGCAACACTCCTCGATGGAAGCAGCAACGCTAAAAGAATCAGGCATACGCAAAGAAACTGAACACGGAAATTCATAAACAACCAATTCAACCGAGCCAAGAGTTAGTCAAATTGTTCACGCATTGACACGTCCGGGTCAACTCGTTTCCTGTAGCAATCTGTATCCAAGCCCGACAAAGAAAAGGAAACCCATGCCTATTTCGTTTCGCACCGCCCTTTTTCCGATCCGACCAATTTCCATGTTTCCTGACTGCTAAACACTCAGAAAAACTGCCGTATTTTGCTTCACGCGTGCTCAGCTTCGCAATGTGCAAAACAAATGATGCGTTCGCAACTAAAGACACCGCGTGCAAGTGCGCCAGATACGGCGTGCAATGATTGCTTGACTTCAACACACGTTTCGTCATTTCCAGAGGCCTCGTTCCACCTTGCCCTCGTAACGTTGGCTCAGACTGGATGTGGCGAGAATAACCTCAAACGTCAGTAAACGAGTAAAACCAATCTCGAATCCAACTTTTGAGCTGTCAGCAAGACACTTCATCGAACTTCGTTACCTTCAGATGCCGCTCACAAGATAACGTTGGCATCGCTGGTCAGAGAACTTGCCCTTCACTTGTTCGGATCCACCAGAGAGCCGATGACCTCAGGAGAACCATTCGCGACTTGGGTAACTGTACTGAGTTGGATTAACGACTTCCGATGAACCTGCCATCTTGCACATTTTCTGCACATACTGTTTTCGCTCGTTCGTCCAAAGTACCATCTTTAGAGTCAGGTAGTGTGATTCCGGCAATCAACGTTCCAGCATTTCGACCAACCGCCGCCTTGCAGGCTTCGGCAATGAAACAATTGATCAATCAACGATGCTTCTGACGCGTCATCTGTTCGCTAGCAGTCGCAATACACAAACGACCCAACCGACACCTTGGCTAGTCTACCCGGCCTGCTGTCTAATCCAAGCTGACACCACAACAGGAAACTTACTTGATGACGATTACTCAGCATCATCACTGGATTGGGGGAAAAGACACCATTTCCAGCAAAGGCGAATTCTTCGCGGATCTCAATCCAATTGATGACTCAGTCTATGCAGACGTAGCACGTGGTACAGCGACCGACGTTGAACTCGCTGTTCAAGCCGCTCATACAGGTTTTGAAAAATACAGAAGATCATTGCCAAAGGAACGCGAAGCGTGGTTGCTTCGGGCTGCGGAGCTATTGGAAAGCAAATCCAGCGAATTCATCGATATCCTGGTGGATGAAGTTGGCTCACCCTTACTGAAAGCTCAGCGAGAAGTAGAAACCTCGGTAGGCATTTTGAGATCCGCAGCGGGGGCCACTCGCCAACTCACTGGCAAAACACTACCCACGGATACTTCTGGGCGACTCAGCATGAGCATTCGCCAGCCTCTGGGTGTCATTGCAGGGATCAGCCCCTTCAATGTCCCTTTGATCAAAGACATCAAGCACTCAGCAATGCCTCTGGCCACCGGCAATACCGTAGTTCTGTTACCGTCTGAATACGCACCGGTGACAGCCTTGAAGGTAGCCGCCTTATTTGCAGAAGCTGGATTTCCAGCCGGCGCGTTCAACGTGGTCACTGGTTATGGAGCGGAGATTGGCGACACACTGACATGCCACCCCTTGGTGCGCATGGTCGGTTTCACGGGATCGAGTCGCATCGGACATCACATCAGCGCTTTATGTGGAAAGCATACCAAACGTTACTCTCTGGAAATGGGCGGCAAGAACCCACTAGTCGTGCTGAAGGATGCTGAACTGGAGAAAGCAGTGCAGGGCAGCGTGATTGGATCTTTTCTTTACCAAGGACAGATATGCATGGCCGCGAGTCGGATCTACGTCGACGAGTCCATTCACGACGCTTTCTTAACGAAGATCCAAGCCGCTGCAAAAAATCTAGGCATGGGAGACCTACGAAGTCCATCCACCATGATTGGCCCAATCATTCACGAAAAACAGCGTAATCGTATCAGGCAACACTTGCACGACGCGACCAGTAAAGGTGCACGTTTACGCTGTGGCGGTAACTGGCAAGGCAATCGCTGCGAACCCACGATTCTGACCGGGGTTGAGGATCACATGCTGATCAATCACGAAGAAACTTTTGGCCCAGTCACCAGCGTTTATCCCGTCGATTCTGCTGATGAGGCTTTAAGGCTGGCCAACGCATCCAATCTCGGATTGAGTGCATCAATTTACACAAGTAACCTAACGCAAGCCATGCGATTCGCTGAAGAACTTGAGGTGGGTATGGTGCACGTCAATGGAACGACCATCCAAGACGAACCACACATTCCCTTCGGCGGAGTGGGCGATAGTGGATTTGGGCGTGAGAGCACGGACCCGGATCTCTCCGAGTTCACCGAATGGAAATGGGTAACCGTACAACATAGCTGAGACACACGATCGATTCGCCTTGCCTTAGTTTGCATCCTCTGTCACACGCGGCAGCCAGACCTGCATGCGTCCGCGGCCCCGATTGGAATACAAATAGTACGGAATCAACGTCAGCCCTTTTTGCTGGTTGTGGATTGCATCGTCGGCTTCGACCAGCGTCACTGCGCCTCCTAATAAATCTTCAGTCCAACTAGGCTTAAGGCTTGCCGTATCAGAAAGCTTCCACTGCGAGATATCCACCGCATTGTCCTTGTATTCTGCACAATAGACCAATGGCCCCCGCTCAACCGCCACCATGCCTTTATCGGCAGTGGCACGCGGATGCGCAATCACTCGGCGAACAGGCATAAGTAACGTCAATCGAATAACATCGTTTTTTTTCCATTGCCGACGCAACGAAACATATCCTTCATGAATTCTGACGGGTACCGGACTGTCATTGACCGTCAAACTGACCGGCAATTCAGGTGAATCAAGATAACGATACAGATTTCCGGGCACCGGTTGATTGCGGGCCCAACCTGGAATTCTCAATTTAATTTCAAACTCAGACTCGTGTTCTGGATTAACAGCAATCCGAATGCCTCCATCCCACGGGTAACGTGTCTCCTGGCTCAACACGACCGTGTTGCCGCCGACAACCAACTCACCCCGGCTTGTCAGATATTGATTAATCCGAATCGTATTTTCACTTTGGCTATACGCGTAACCACTGATAGCAGAGATCACACGAACGAGATTCGAAGGACAACAGGCACAATCATGTCCCGGCCAAGGCCAGCGTTCACGACCACCAGTCTCGAGTGGATTGGTGTAATAGTGGCGATCTCCTTTGACGGACAAAGCACTCAACATGTTGTTATAAAACGTGCGCTCAATCAAATCGGCATATTTACTTTCACCCGTCATCAGATGGAGCCGATGGTTCCACATTGCGAATGCAATCCCCGAACAAGTTTCGGCATAACAACCATTCCCGAGTTCGTAGTCACCAGCGAAGCCCTCCGGCCCCCCTGGCTGACCAAGACCACCAGTCAAATACATTTTGCGGTTGGTGACATTATCCCAAATTCGGTACAGCGCATTGGCATAAGCTTCATCCCGATCTCTCATCGCAATGTCAGTCGCCGCGCAATACAGATATCCAGCTCGCACCGAATGTCCGACACCGTTTTCCTGCTCAACAAATGGTTTGTGGTCCTGACTATACGTCCCGTATCGCTGCTTCCTGCCAGTGCTCCCGCGCTGATCAATGAAAAATCGAGCTGTCTTCAAATAGCGTCTTTCCCCGGTCAGATCAAACAACCGAAATAAGGCCAACTCGATTTCCTGATGTCCAGGGGCCTCATTGCGACCCTGAGTACCAAACGTATCGCAAATCAGATCGGCAAAACGAATCGCAACATCAAGCAGCTTTCGTTTTCCCGTTGCCTGTTGGTAAGCAATCGCGGCTTCGATCAAATGCCCTGCACAATACAGTTCGTGCATGCTTCCCACATTTGACCAGCGAGCTTCCGGCCTATGCTTGGGCAACGAATAAAAGGTAAACAGATAGCCGTCTTCCCACTGGGCTGCCGCGATCAAATCAATGACTCGATCCGTGTACGCTTCCAAATCCGCGTCGGGGTGGTTCTGTAGGGAATTGGCTGTGCCTTCGATGATTTTATAAACATCTGAATCATTAAAAAACGTGCCGGTAAAGCTACCTTCCATTTGTCCTGCTGCTTTCGCAAAGTTATCCAACCTTCGCGAGGCTTCACCATTGGCTTTCGTTGATTCCTCACACCGCCCCCAAACATGCGGCAAACTGGAGGTACGATTGACGTCCATTCGTTCTCGCCAAAGTCCACCGGTGACTTTCACTTGATCGAACGGCACAGCATCCACAAATCGACCAGGATCGACATACAGCGGCCACGCAGCATTTGGGCCACTCGCGTTGACGTGGTTGCCACTCGCAGAGTTCGCTGCCATCTGGTATTCAACAGATAGATCATCCACCAGCAACTTGCCGGATCCACCAATACCGATGGTGAGGTTTGTGATGTGATCCAATCTCAACGCAGGGTTGGACCGCAATAGCCAACGCAAATCCACATCCCACCTCACCCAGTTGTCCGTCAGAGCAGTCAATTTCCCGGGATACTCAATCTCCGCCCGCTGCATTCCCCAGTCACCATCCTCACACGCCAACCAAAGACGCGATATTTGCGTCGCCTCTCCAACGCGTAGATACACTCGTAACGAGCGAAAACTGTAGGTTGAACTAAGCCAATCCTGTGGTTGCGCAAAGCTGAGGGTCGTTGCCGCCTGCCCACGATCGGTAACAGTCAAAGCGAGTGACTTACTGATACTACTTCCCCGACCTTTCTCCAACGCAATTGCCCCATCCCCAGCAACTCTCCACTTCGATGCCAAATCATCACTCGACTTCAATGAATCAAAGTTCTCCAAACTGCGGTCGTAAACCGTAAAACTCCAGACTTCTCCGACGTTGGTTTCTTCGCCAGCAATCGCATCGACCCGCCAATAGAAGACGCGTCCGTCATCGAGTCCCTCGATAGCATGCTCCATGACCTCACTGGAAAACCGTCCCCGATAAACCCCGTTTGGCAATGCAGCAGTGGCCCCACTAACCTCTTCGCGTGAAGCACCAAAGTAGAGGTCATGGTGCGTGGCCTCATGACCGGCGATCCATTGCAGCGTGACGCTGGGTGGCAAACCAACCGATTGGCTGGCTGGGGCCACCAGGCGGGCTCGCTTGACGGGTTCGCTTAGTTCAAGTGAAAAATCATCGAAGCTGACCTGCCCCTGCTTGTCACTGTATGTCGCCTGAAACAACCCTACCTGTAGCGGCACATTGACCAGATCACTGCGTCGAAAGGGAGATCCGTTGAGCTCCTGCCAAATTTCCCCATCCTTACTGTGCCGAAGAAAAAACAGGTTCCCCCTCCGCTCCAGCTGCAAAAAACGATCTGCGTTTCTTCCCTGCCCGTTACTGCCTTTTTCTGTCCTCCGACCATCATCCGCCATACGTGCATAGATTCCGCCGTAAATGGGGAAGTAGTCCACGCTGATCCAGTCTTCACCCACGCCAGCATCCGCGTCCTTCGCGACACGCGCCATTAGTCCACCGTTATTGAACGACAGTGATTCATAATCGGCGATCCGAACTGTCGCTTTGAAATCGGTTGTGACATTTTTGTACAGCAGCGGTCCCAACGGATTCCATCCTTCTTGGTAACGCCCGTTGGTTGATTGCAGATGCAAAGCCCCATCTGAAATTTCGATCCGATCAGCTGTTTCGCGTTCACCTGCGCCAAGAAATCCATCCCACGACGTCTCAACGACCCCATCGACGAGAAAGTCATGAGGACGATCAAATCCCTCATTCAAATCCGTCAACTGAGCAACAACCGAAGTACCAAGACACATCCCGATCCAAGCAGACCACAACAGGCAATGTCGAGCAGTAATCAAAGCAGTCATCAAATTTACCATGGACAAGTCACATTAAGAAAACGGCCTCATCGGTCGGCAATTTGTTTGCGTCACGCTTAACACGAACTGCACTGAGACAACGATTTTCAAAGTTCGACAGTATAACAGTTTCCGCCACCACAGAAGCAGAACCATCATCAGCACTTCAGCGTGATCCCAGACCAGCAACAAGCACGACCAGCAACAAGCACGACCAGCAGTCAAACAGCGGAACCAGCAAGTTCTGTCAGCACAGTCTGCCTACAAGTCTTTGGAAAAGACGCGATAGACTTTATCTCGCTCGCATCCAGCAGATTCCATGATTCCGCGCATGGGCGAATTCGTCTCAAGAATCCATGACATTTCACAAAATTTGGCACCACGGGGCATGTACTCTTTTC
Source organism: Rhodopirellula sp. (assembly GCA_002690925.1). GTDB lineage: Bacteria > Planctomycetota > Planctomycetia > Pirellulales > Pirellulaceae > Rubripirellula. Next base: position 5,666 of record NZGD01000063.1, on the reverse strand, counting down.
GCAGAGTATCAATCAATGCGAGGGAAACGGCAGCCCCCACTCTTGTGCGTTGAAAACGCTTTCGCACTCCCATCAGTGGAACGCGGACCGTATCACACGTTGAAAATTTGAGACGAGTCAGAAGTCGCAACCAGCCAAACGGAAGAAGACGCCCATCGAGATCATGCAAATACTCATTGACGTTGGGTAGCACCACAATGAATCCAGCAAGTTCACCGTCCACTTCACTCAACAGAACAGCACCACGATCGAGCACCTGCCTCATTTGATTGATTAGATGATCAACCTCGCTGTCGGTGGGCGGGACGTAACCCCAATTATCACACCAGGCATCACGAAAAACATCGAGCACGTTGCGGAGCTCTTTATCGTAGTCTTTTTTTGCAACCGCACGAATGTTCATAACCACTTCATTGGATGCCCACTGCATGATCTTCTCGATCCGCTCGCTGAACGGTTGGGAGACATCTTTGTAATAGGCAAACAAATCAATTTCTTTACGGAACCCCGCCGTTTCAACCAACGTTTGGTAGTAAGGCAGATGGTGTCCCATCATCACGCATGGAGACCGGCTGAAGCCCTCTATCAGCATCCCGATCTCATCATTGATGGACAGATCAACGGGCCCCATCACTCTTTGCATATCACGTGCCCGAAGCCATTCTGCACCGGCCTCAAATAAAGCATCAGCTGTTTCTTGGCGATCCTCACATTCAAACATGCCAAAATGCCCGGTGCCGGCCTCTTGGTGCTCCTGCACAAGTTGGCAAACCTGTGCCGAGATCCGTCCCACGGGACGCCCCTGCCGCTCTGCCCAGAAATAAGCGGCATCGGCATGTTCGAAATATGGATTGTGTCGGCTGGAAAGCCGTTCTTTGACTTGTTGCAAAAGAGGCGGGACCCAAGCAGGGTCGTTACCATACAACGCCCAAGGGACACGCATGAAGCGTTTCAGATCCCGTCCACCTTCGACTTGCTTCAATATCAAACCGGTCATACAGTCCAAACCCGCTGAGTTGGAAACGGGAGGATCGGATTGCACAAGACGGCGATACTGCTGATTTCGAAACTCGCCATAAACCGACAATCCATGCCCAACTGGGCAGCAACAGGATGGTCAGGTATTGGCGTGAGCAATTCGAACAAAGGACTAACTCATATTTTCTCAGGTCACAAAACAAGCTGCCGACATCAACACGACGAGCCTAATCCGTACGAAATGACACGCATCCCAAAGATGCGTATTCCACAGACATTTACCCCACATCCAAAAGTGCAAGGTGATTCCTTACCGCGTCTTTTCATAGCCTTGCGCTGACAACTCCAAGTCCAACATGGGAGTATTGAGTGTAACGTTTCGGCCCTTCACCACACCAGTCTTTTCGAATCAAAACTCAACAGAAGAATCCGAACCTTGCCGTCGATGCCCGCACAAGCGTGACACCTTTGTCCGCTAAGTCTGGGTCATTCCAGTGAATTCGCCCTTCGCCCTGCAAAAGTGTCGTTTTAATCAGCAAAGTCGGCTCATCCTACCAACAGACTAATCGCTCGCTGCAGGCCTTGGTAACATCCCAAAAAATAAAAAAAACGCATGGTTTTAGCACCACGTGTTGCCATAACTGTCTATGCGTCAGTCACCCCCCATCCTCGAACTTGTTAGTCCGTCCCTCGAGATAAGGCTGTGGCTCTCTGACCAGCTATCTGACCAGCTCGGGGCTTCACAATCGCCTGGAGTCTCTGCCTACACAATCATCCTGTCTCTGTAATCTCCTCGCCTGCGTGGCCCAGACCACTCGACAGCCTTATTGATTTGAAAGAGACCCTGCATTTAAAAACCAGCACACCTCCAACTGTAATCCCGCAGGCTACCAAATGCCCAATCTTGTCTTTGCACTTGATCGTGTCGTTGAAGGTAGTCGTGTCTTTCAAAATGCGGGAGGTATAGTTTGAGGGCACACCATCCACTACTTAGGTAATACCGTCGCCCACGGAAAACACACAAGATGCCGCAATCAGTCAAACAACGTTCCTTTTTGCTTCGAGCGATCATGTGGGTCGTGATCACTGCCGCTATGGTGACCGTTGCGGCCGTTGCTTTTGAGTGGTTTCAGCTTGCATCTTCACAATCTGAAGAACAGCTGGATTGGCGTGTCTTGCGTATTCCCGTTCTGCTGCTTCTGAACCTGTGTTTCACAATCCTGATCGCCACAGCCCTTGCTTTCTACTGCTGGCTTCGTCTGTCAAAGTCGTTGCCCGAGCTACAAGGCTGGCATCTGCAGAGCCCTAAGTCCGAGTTCCGTGCCAAACAGGCTACCAGTGAATATGACTTTGATCGTTACTTGGCACAGGAAGAAAAAGTTTTCGAAGAATTGGATGCCTTCATCACAGGCGAATGGGCCACACAAGCGGCAGGTACCTACAACCGGTTCAACCAAGACTCCCTATGCAATCCAGCATCCATCCTCGAGCACAACTGGAACCGTAGTCGAGTCCTCATTCACGAGGATCCCGTCGGTGGCGTTTTACTTGTACACGGACTCAGCGACTCACCCTATTCTCTACGAAGACTCGGGGAGCGGCTTCATTCCGAAGGTTACACCGTAATATGGCTACGGGTTCCGGGGCATGGCACAAACCCTCACGCATTAGCTGAAGTCTGCTGGAATGACTGGACAGAAGCCGTGAAGGTGGCAATGAAAGGCTTGCGTTCAAAGCTGCCTGAAAAACTCCCGCTGTTTCTGGCGGGATACTCCAACGGTGCCGCTTTGAGCGTCCACTACGCCTTATCAACTTTGGATGATGCAGCCCTGCCACCCGTGAAAGCAATCGTTGTGTTTTCGCCAATGATCGGAATTAACCCGTTGGCGAAAATAACGCACCTATCCAACGCCGTCAGCCTTATCTCCCGGAATGAAAAAACAAAGTGGTCGCACATTTATGCCGAAATCGATCCATTCAAATACAGTTCCTGGCCAATGAATGCGAATTCGCAAGCATGGTCGACTACCCAGGGCGTCGAAAAAAAGCTGGCTGCGTTACAGAAAGCAGGACGCATGAAGGAGGTTCCTCCCATTCTAGCAATGCAATCCGCAGTGGATTCAACTGTCAGTGTGCCCCGACTCATCTCAGCCTTGTTCGCACGACTGAAATCAGACAATAACGAGCTAGTCCTTTTCGATATCAATCGCGTGGACAATCTCAGCAACCTTATCAATTTTTCACTCGAAAACAGCATTCTTCCCGTATTGCAGCAAGACGATCACGATTATCGACTCACCATTGTCCGCAACGCGAATCATACGCCCGAGCAAATGGTGCTTGCGACACGCGTCAAAGGCGAGTGGCAGGAACAGCCCATTCACGACCGCTGGCCAGCTGGAATGATCTCTCTTTCGCACGTCGCTGTTCCCATTGCCCCCGACGATCTCATCTACGGGGACTCATCAATTACGCACGGTTTGTCTCTCGGCAGCATTAGCATGCGCGCAGAACCTAACGCCCTGATGATTCCGAGCACACTCTTCGTGCGTTGCCGGCAAAACCCGTTTTACACGCTTATGGAGAATCGGGTGGTCGCTTGGCTGAGTGAAATTCACGCCAATGAACGTGCACAAGTGTGACCATCATGTCGCTTTACCTAACGAAATCTGCCAGTCGCGGGGAGCAGCTGACACTAGCGATCTAACGCTCACTTTACCACTGCATGCACGCAGGACCAGTTCAGACACTGGTCTCCCGTGAAAGACACTGGTCACCCTTGCACAATGTAAGGCAAGGACACAACTCGCAACATTCCCGAACTAAAAGATCCCCCATGCTTAAATTCTCTACATCCGGTTTACTGGCTACAGCGAGCCTCTGCCTGTGCACCTGTGTAGTGGATTCCCCTGTTTTTGCTCAACGCCCAGCCAACAGCAGAGTAGCCCTGCAAGAATCATTTGATCGTACAGAGCTAGGTGATCAGTGGCACATTCTGAAAGGCCAATGGAAACTTGCCTCCGGTGCTCTTACCGGAATGGAACAACCAAAAGACCAGCATGCCGCAGTCATTTGCCACACAGCCAAGACGGGAAACGCCGTTTATGAATTCAAATTCATGTTCACGAAAAATGCAGAATCGCTCGAATTCGGTTTTAACGGATCGAACGGAGATGTCACGAACAGCGAACTCAACTTCTCACTGAGAATAACCCCGAGCAAATGGTCTCTTATCAAAGACAGCGACGTAAACCTGCCTCCGAATACTGATCAACAAGTGATTGCAGAACAAAATAAAACATTCACCAAGGATCGGTGGTACAGCGTGAGAATAACGACGTGGGGACCGTACGTTACCGCGAAAATTGATAACCAAAGTAAACTTACGGGGGCAGCTCAAACGTTTGCTAATACTAAATCAGCAATCGTGTTCCGCTGTAGTGGCGCTAATGTTGAAATCGACGACATCCAAATCTGGACTCAACTGTAGGCTCACTGCTCACCCGTTGCCGTGGTGGCCGAACGCCCGATGCAACGTTGGGCGATTTCCAACTTACAGGACATGAACGATGGTCCGCGAAAAACCATGATGAAAACTTTCATCGGAAAGTTGCAAAAAAGACGCGGTACCCTGATCAGCCCTACTGCTGGAGCTCACCACCACCGCAGGTGATTAATGCATCGAAGGTCTTTCGATCTAACGGTAATACAATCCGCGACACGGATCCATCTCCCATCAGCCAGAACCCCGCCTCGGGCTTTAAGATTGACTGAATTGCACCGAAAGCCTCGTCAGGAGTCAAGTTGTTGGTCGAGCTCCAATCTGTCGAACGATTCGGAAGTTTGACCGCCATCACTGTATCCTTCAAACCGTCAGACACATCACTGAATCTTACAATTGCATTCGGTGTAGACGAAAACATGCCATTGGGTGAAACAATTGCAAATACATTTGTTTCGCTGGCTGATGCCGCATCTATCGGTCGCAGCGGCACAGGGGCGGCAGCTGTTGCCGAATTCGCAGTCACCGGGACGCCCCCATCAAAGTAGGGCCCCACTGCCGTCCGCCACGTTGACACCACTTTCCCATCTACATCCGTTGCTACCGCACAAGGCAACTGTTTGTGGACTGAGTGATAATTGTAAAGTGCGATGCCCACCATCCTCAAATTATTATTTTCCGACACTTGCCAAGCAGCAAGTCGCGCGTTGCTAACGGCGGGCACAAATAATGCAACAGCAAGGCCCCCACAGACAAGGAGCATGAACACGACTCCCACCACCAATCCAACAGTCAAAACCAATCCCCCGCCTGATTTCAACGTTTTCCCACCCACTTCCGGTGCTGCGGCATAAGGCGACGACTGGTTCGGTAGATGATTCGACATTCTCAAACGCTCCTTGTGAAAACATGGTGCTGGCAGACGAACTGGCACAAGAATTATAACATGGCACGATAACCGCACATAAACAGAGCACAGCCCCACGCTCTCTCTGCCCATGAAATTCCGTTGTCTTGATTAGCCAAAACACACGATCACCACTTGTTAGCTGATACCTGCCAGAATGATCAACGAGGGAAAGTGGTCTATCATGCCGCCTCACAAACCCAAACCCGAAACTTGCAAGCCCAACACTAAAACTTTCAAGCCCAACACTGGGGATCCAGCGTGCACCATTGTATGATT
>NZGD01000062.1 GCA_002690925.1 Rhodopirellula sp. | reverse complement strand
GCTCGGCAGATAAGGGAAGTAGTATTTGAAGCGACGATGCGGGATCATTTTCCTTGACCCTCATAGCGGGACTGCGTGTTTTGGGCGAAACCGAGACGCCGAAAAACGTTGCGCTTTGCGAGACAGCAACCGCAAGGGCCATTGAATCAGCAGCTTCCGCATCTGTTCCGGAGATCGAGCCTGGTGCGGCAATTGCAACAGCGTTGGGGTTGATGGCAGCTTTTTTCATGACTGCCGCAGCAAAGTTGCTGATGGCGTTGATTTCTTTCGGCTGCCATCGGCGGCTGTCTTCGGGTGCGACGGCGCAAATCACGACTCCCGAGGACTTCGCCGCTTCACGCCAGTTCTCCAGCACCTCCGTTGGCGATCCTCCGCCGGGGTTCATGAGCAGGACAAGCAGTCCGAGGTCCTGTTGTGCGTCCATCGCTTGGGGTGCCACGAAAGCAGCGGCATTTCCCGCGTCAGGCAGTTTGAGCTCTTTGGTTGCCCAATCGCCCGATCCTGCATCCGCCCATATTGGGGAGGGTTGCTTTAGAATTGGCCCTGACACCATCGCTGGCGTAACACTGAGGGTCTCATTGGTGCCCTCGCGTGTGATTGACAAGTCAACTTCGGTATCGGGATCGGCTGACATCAGCAGACTGCGGAGTGCGGCCACACTGCTGATTTTGGCATCGCCAAACTTTCGCAGTTGATCGCCCACTTTGATCTTAGTTTCGGCAGGTGTGCCTGAAAGCACTGAGCTGACAATGACTTTTGTCACATCCTCCTCATCCTCTGCCTGCGCTTCGCGATCGAGTTCACTGACAACAACACCCAGTCGCTGTGGTTGCAGCGGTGGTATCGTTTCGGCCAACTCAGTGGTGATGTCGATTTCCTTGCCGTCACGCCGAAGTTTAATGCGGATGGTCTCCCCTGCATCAAACCTGCCCAGAGCCTGCTTGATTTCCTGCTGACGTCTGACCGTTTTTCCGTCGATCTCGATCACTTCGTCCCCAGCCTTGATCCCCGACGCTTCGGCAGGCGATCTTTTCCGGACAGCAGCGATCTCAGTACCGTCATCGTAAGGATCCCTCGTTTTTGATGCGATTCCAATCAGGCCACGTTTTATATTCGTGCCTGATTTGAGTCGATCCAGTTTTGTCTGGATCACATCACTGGGGATGGCAAATGCGATCCCGGAGTCGTACCAACCGGTGGGGTCCGAGTCAGCACCACCTGCGACGGCAGGAATCAAAATTCCCATGACGTTTCCGTACAGGTCAATCAGCGGGCCGCCATAAAACGCAGCCGAGACACGGGCGTCGGTTTGAAGTGCGACACCGTCAAGTCGTTCAACGCCACTGAGTACACCTCGGCTGATGATGGGAGAAGCGGCATTTCCAAACCTTCCCACAGCTATGGTGGTCTTTCCAATCTGGAGATCTAGTTGTGACGGAAACTTGATGGCTGACAGTTCTTTGTTTGTTTCAATTTTCAGTAAAACCAAGTCGCGGTGGTAATCACGCGAAACCACTTTCGCCGCATGGCGTGAGCCGTCAGGAATCACGATCAAAATACTCGCAGCCGGGCGGCGCACAACGATACTTGAAGCAAGTACGTACCCGTCGGGGTCGATCATCACGCCTGAGGTTGGCGCATCCTGCTCGACTTCACCCGACGGCCCCTGAGCAGTACCGACTATTTCGACGGACACAACCGCAGGCAGGACACTTTCGGCTGCGGCACGCACTGCTTTGGCCATCGCTTTGCGATACTCAGTATCTGCGTGGGCTGGCTTTACACACAGAACAAGAGTGCAAGTGAGGATGATCAACGAGGGCAGCCAGATGCGGCTGAGGGTGGACAAGCGGGGCATGCGGATCACGGTTGCAATGTTACGGGAAGAATCTGTGTATCACGTTGAACGGTAAGTTCGACATCATCTCGGCGGTCGATGGTGCGAAGCAACGAACGGAGGGTACGTTGACTATCCACACGTTGCCCATTGACGAGCAGAATCAAGTCATCGGGACGCAGGGATGCGCGGGACGCAGGACTGTTCGTTGCAACCGTGTCGATGTAGGCGGGAGTTGTTTCTAGAACGTCAGGAACCATCACTAATCCCAATGCGTTCGGGTTGTGTGAATCTTTGCGAGGCAACGTTGCGGTTGCCGGGTCCATCACTGTGGTCTTTCTGCCAGCTATGATGTCTCCGATTGTCGTGCGGAGAGCATTCGCGGGAACGGCATAGTTGAGCCAGACACCTGTGGTCGAGTCTCGCAGTTCTTTTCCCAACATGCCTGCCAACTTGCCGTCGCTGTCAATCACCGCACCACCGGCCGCGCCTGGGTTGTTGGCAATCAAATCCAATATCAAGACTTTGCCGCGGTAGGGGGTTTTGAACGTTCCACGTCGTGCGTTCAGTTCTGCGAGCGAAGCAACGGTACCCTGCATCACGCTTGCTGGTTCATTACCGGTCGCGATATTGAACAGGTTGCTCACTGCAATCACCGGGTCACCCCAGTCCACAGTCGGCTCTTCGCTGAGTTCGAAAAAGGGTGTGTCGGTTGCTTCGATTTTCAGAACCGCCAATTCCAATGACGGTTCGAACCCGACGATTTTCGACTCGAATCGCCTTCCGTCATCCAGCAAGACTACTGGTTCGACATCGAGCACGTAGCTCCATGCGGTAGCAATGTGACCGTCGGGAGAAACCAGAAAGCCACTTTGGTAGGCTTCGAGTCCTTTTAGCCCGCCAGCTCCGTAGATTTTGACGACACGTTCCTGTGCCTCTCGTACCCACGTTCCCAGTGGAGCCTCCGCTCGTAAGCCTGAACCGCCGGCCGCGAATAGAACAGTTAGGGTGATGGCAGCGAAGCGAATCATGCCTTCACCTCGTTTTTATCGGTTGTGTTTTGTAATGCACCAACGGCCCTCTTTGAGTTTAAATTGCCAGTGTTATTGGCGTTCTTTTTCTCTGCCGACCATTCAAGCTCCGAGGCAGGTACTTCTTTCCACGACTTAACCTTGACCTTCAGGATGCTGTCGGTGCCGTAACGCAGGTCGAGGACGCTCGGCATTGCTTTGGCATTCGGCTCACGAAGGAGCCATAATTCGGCAGGGTCTTCGTCGCGGTCAGCGAACACTTCGATTGCTTCCACTGCTCCCGTGTCGGGGTGGCTCAGCCAACGGATTTCCAGTTCACCGGCGATACCAACCATGACGTCACGAAGTGGTCGTTCGCCCCCTAGAGGCATGGTGCCCAAATAGTAAGATTCGCCGAATTTTTGTGGGCCATCAATGAGCATCCTCCGCCAAGCGTCTAAAGCTGGCAGTAAACCTGCAACTGTGCCATCCGTTACGACATCATACATCTCGCTTCGCTTGTCGATTTCGTATGTCTTTTGTCCGATTTGCAGAGACATTTTGTCTGCAGTGGTCTGGATTTTGACAGGCTCCGCGGGTGTCTGATCAGTCTCACCCGTGATGAGCCATCCCTTCTTTTCGTCTTTGAGTGGGGGCTGACCCGGTTTTTCTGTCGCTGGAAACTGGTTCCGGAGGGCATCAATGAACGCGTTTTGCTCGGCGAGGTTGAAGTGATAATTCGCGAAACCCTTCCTTTCCACAAGTTGCTCTTTAACTTCCTGCGGGATTTTTACCGGCGGCTTTCCGGGGCGTTGTCCACGAGGTGCTCGTTGCGGTGGTTGGTTTTCGTTCTTTTCCGGTTTGTCTTTCTGGTCAGAATCTTTGTCTTCTGGATCAGGTTGTTGGGGGCGAGGGGGCGGTGGGGGAAGAGCACCCGCCATCTTCTTGAGTAATTCATCTTCCAGATGCACACCCATCATTCGGACGAGGGTCTCCACGGTTTTTCCCTCAGATCGGTAAGACAGCTTGACTCGCCACCCGTTGGGCAATGTTGCCATGACGTTTTGCAGGTCGTTGGCGGTTTGAACAACACGACCGTCAATCTCCAGGATCTCAGAACCATATCGCAGGCCTCGCCGATAGGCGTCACTCGACTCGAGAATATTCGATACAACCACGCCACCATCTGGTTCTGTAGAAACGGTCGCACCGAGGGTTGCATGGTCGACGATTCGACCACTGCGTAGGTATCCAAGAAAGTTCTTTGCCTGATTGATTGATATGGCGTACCCAACACCCACATTGACACGGCCACGCTTTTCGAACGAGCACCGGCCGACGATTCCAAGAAGTTTGCCCTCGGCGTCATAAATGGGGCCGCCTGAGTTGCCGGGATTGACGGAGGCGTCTGTTTGCAGGCAGTCACCGTATTCCAGCAGAGTCCCAGAGGGATACTGGTAACGTCCAACACCACTCAGGATGCCATAAGTTACGGTTGGTTTGAGATTGGTCGCAAGCAGAAATGGGTTCCCAATTACCATGCACCAGTCACCAGCTTCCGCGGCACGACTGTCTCCCAGCTCAGCTTTAGGAAAGTCGCTTCGACCTAGCAGACGAATCATCGCCAAGTCACCTACCGGATCGATCCCAACAATCACCGCATCGTAAACATTGCCGTCGCTCATGCCGCAACGCATAAAAGAACCGGCTGGGCTGGTGACGTGAAAATTGGTTAACGCATATCCATCCGGAGAAATCATGACTCCACTGCCACCACCGCCGCCCCCGGGAACGAAAACACTCACGGCTGATGGGACAGCGCGAGCGACCGATTCAATTCTGCTGTTCTCCACCTTCTCCAGTGCAGGGTCCAGTTTGATGGGCTCCGTTGCGGCTGACGGACTGCCCGTTGAAAACGCTAGCCCAAGCAAAAGCAGGCTGCAGACATAGGACGTTCTTAGGTTGATCATCAGTTCAATATGATTGAAAGTTCAAAGGTAAATTTCGTGTCACGGCGTTTCGGTCAGCCCATGTGCCAACAGAGCTTTAGCCTCAGGGTTGCCCATTCAGGACGAGTCACTTCAGCAAGCGGGGGCTGAGGAAACGTATGTTGTCACCGACGTCACCGTCGCCTCCATGGTCAACTTCGAGGGCCACCCGCCTCGCACCATTGGTGTCGAGTTCAAAACCTCGCGGTTTGGCATCTCCTAGCGACTCGCTCCAAACCACTTTGTTGTCAAACTTGATGTTGACGGTCACTTTTCCCGTCACACCAGATGTCTCGTTGCGTTGGACTGTCCCCGCAAATTTCCTGAACTGAGGAGGAAGCCGGTACTCGATCTTGGAGCCACCGTTGAGCACCAGGTCAGTCCTGCTTTTCAACTTCGGTCCGAAAAAACGATTGAGCAGAGTTGGGTCCACATTGGTGGCTACGTAGCTGTTGTATTGAGATGCGGTTGCTTTCTCCTGCGCGAGCATGCGAATTCCGCTCGTCCAGTCAATGCGGGCAATTTGCTCGAGCGGGATGGCATGTTGCAGGTTGTCGTCGAGTTGAATTTGGATTGGTTTATCGCCTTCATTTGGTTCGTTTCCAGTCAACGCCCAGCTTGATCCATAAATGTCAGTAATGCGGATCGGTGGAGTTTCGTCGATTTCTTTGATGCCACCGAAAATCACTCCTTCTAGCTGATTGATTGGGGCATCAATCTCTGTTCCATCGAGATCAAACTTGACTGTCGTTTCATCGATTGACAGTACAATTCCCTGCTGTGGATCTAGGCGGTTGCCCGGTCGCCTGATAACAAGCACGTCGCGGTTGTTTTCGGTATTGGATAAGCCCAGCCACTGGGCGTCTGTTTCTGGAGACGACTTCCGAAAACGAATTGTATGAACCTTCTTCACCGGCGTTCGCAAGGATGGTTGCCGGCGGGGTTCAATCAGCACGCCCGCATCATCAAATTTCAACTCTCCTGAATAGATGCGAGAACCATTTGAGAGTGCCACTTGTTTTGCTGGTGGGACTTTGGGAGTGAACTCCATGCGCTGCATCGAAGCAAGCTTGTTAAAAGGAAGTTCCTGCACACTTCCATTGGCCGCAATCAGTAGCGTGTTCGAGGTAATCCCTTTGAAGTCTCCGCGAATTTTTGCACCATCGCTGGTTTCCACAACCACCGGAAAAATGGCCAGCGTGATTGCTTGAACGATTTGCAAAAGCCATTCGGCCGCATACATATTGGGCAACGATTTCTCCTTCGCGATTTTACAAAACTGCAGTCACATCACGCGACCGCACCTTCCTCGTGTACCAAAACACTGGCGGATAGCAGCTTTGTCGCGGAATTCCTGCGGCAAAAAATACTTTCCAGACCTCTCTATGGTAGCAGGCGAGCGATAGGCGACCAGCGTCCCCAAGTTGTGGGCCGTTTTTTGCCGGCAATGAGGCTTGATTTGGGTAATGTGGCGGGATTTAGGCTATGTAGCCGAGTTTTGCTTGGTCTTGATGATTCCGTTCTGTCTTTCGTCAGAATCATTCAAATATCTGTTTTACCTCGAATGCCTGCCATTTGGCTTGTCACGGTGCGCCACAAGTTTTGCTTTCTAAGCCCCTAAAGCTCTGGGAATAAAGCACTGGGACCAAAGCTCTGGGGAAAGACTCTTGTGTTGCCTCGGCGACTGTTTCGCTCGCGAGCACGTGAATGGCTCATTCGAGGCATTCGGGTGATCGTGTCACCCGGTTACACCAATTGTCTAGCGACGTTTTGTCTAGCGGCGTTGGGGGCTTGTCCCTGTGATCATGAGCATTCCTTGATCATTCGTCTCGACTCGACAGATATGTGTAATGTTCCAGGGCCTGCTCATAAAACGAGACGGTATCGCCGGCTTGTTCGTTGTTGATATGGCCGTGCTGCACTGCATCCTCAACAGCATCTTGCAGTTTGTCGACGAGTTCACGGCCTTCGTACTGGACATAGCCCAGAACTTCGCGAACTGTGTCACCTTTGACGATCGATTGCACCTTTGCGTTGCCGTCGTGCACATCGACATGAACCGCATGCGTGTCACCAAATAAATTGTGCAGATCGCCCAGGATTTCTTGGTAGGCGCCGACCATGAAGACGGCTAATTGATACGGTTCATGAGGACGAATGTCGTGCAACAGGAGCGTTCTTTTTTGTTTCCCACCGTTGATGAATCGGTCCACTTTGCCATCGCTGTCGCACGTGATGTCACCCAACACGGCATGCCGTGTCGGTTGTTCGTCGAGTCGATGAACCGGCAGCACGGGGAACAGGTGATTGATTGCCCATGAGTCGGGGATGGATTGGAATAAAGAGAAATTCACAAAATAAATGTCTGAAAGCATGCGGTCGAGTTCCTTGAAGTCCTCGTGGACCTCACCTTGCGCGTTTGCCATGTCCCGAATGCGATGGCAAATGGAGAAAAACAGGTCCTCCGCTGTGACTCTTTGTTCCAGTGGTAAATATCCCCCGCTAAAGAGACTCATGCACATGTCGAGGGAAAGCTGCGCGTCATGGTAGGATTCGCGGATGTTGTCAGTGGTCAACTCGTTGAAGGTCATCCACAGGTCCAGTACAGGCTGCTCATAGTGGTCGGGCACTTGCATAGGAACTGCTTGGACGTTTCCTTGAGATGTGACGCCAAGTGTTTCTATAACAAGCACACTGTGGTGGGCAGCGATTGCACGACCGCTTTCCGACATCAACTGGGGGTGCGGCACAGATGCCTCGTTACAGACCGTTTGAACGTGAAAAACAACGTCGTTGGCATATTCTTGCACCGTGTAATTCATGCTCGAATCGGTATCGCTTTGGGAGCCGTCGTAGTCGACACCAAGTCCGCCGCCCACATCAAGGTATTTCAATCCTGCTCCGCGTCGGTGAAGGTCAACGTAGATGCGTGAAGCTTCCATGATGGCAGCCTTTAGTTGACGAATATTGCCTACCTGGCTGCCCACGTGGAAGTGTAGTAGCTGGAAACAATCACCCATGCCGTGGTCAATCAGTCGGTCTAATTGGTTGAGCATCTCTGCAACCGTCAAACCGAATTTACTCCGGTAGCCCCCGCTGGCCTGCCATCTGCCTGAGCCACGGGTTGCAAGTTTGACTCGCATGCCCAGCGTCGGTCGTACTCCAAGCTCGTCTGAAATTTTGAGAATCAAGTCGAGTTCGCTGACCTTTTCCACGACTGGAATGACCGTGCGGCCAAGTCGTTGAGCGAGCAGTGCCATGCGTATGAACTCAGCATCTTTAAAACCATTGCAGATGATGGGTGTGTCTGCATCGGTCATTGCGACCACTGCCAGCAACTCCGGTTTGCTACCAGCTTCCACTCCTGATCCAAATTGTTGTCCATGGTGGATGATTTGCTGGACGACATCACGCTGCTGGTTGACCTTGATTGGATAGATGCAGCGATAGCCGTTTTGATAATCGTGATCGTCGATGGCTTTCTGGAAACATTGGCTCAGAGTTTTTAGACGATCCCCTAAAATCCCATTGAATCTGATTAGGATTGGCAGGTCCAAGCCACGCTGTTTCAAGCGATCGATCAGCTGCTTCAAATCGATCCCGCTCTCCGGATTACGCGTCGGTGAGACCGTGATCGTCCCCTCTTCTGAAATGCTGAAATAACCGTCGCTCCAGCGATCGATTTCGTAAAGGGCTGCGCTCTGTTGGGGCGACCAGGGGCGGTTTGTGGCGATTTTCATTTTTTTCGCAGCTCCCCGTTCGGGCACAGTGGGGATCTTTCGTCATGAAAGAACCAGATGGGTGACAAGGGCTAAAAGCTCTTCGAGGTGACCGGCCTGAATGAGGGCCAAACGTTTGCTGAAGGCCACTATGGCGGCAGCACAGGTTTCAGTGTATCGGCCAGTGTGCTCGCGTCGCCAGCGGGCAGTGGATTTGCTTCCAGGAAAGGTCACGCCTTCCCAGTTGCCATGGATGGTTACTGCATGCGACCATGCCATGATTTTATCGTGTTTCTGATTTCGATTCTGTGTGTGATTTTGATTCTGTGTGTGATTTGATCGGGGCCAGGTGTGTGTCGCTGGTTACGGGGCTGTTGTGAAGTGAATGCCGGGCTCGTGTGAATTGAATGCCGAACTGTGAAGACGTAGCCCGCACGCCTTGATCATCTGGGTGGATGGGGCAGGGAGTGGATGTTGGGGACCAGACGGCAGGGGCACGCTGGATCCACTGGTTGATACAAATCGATCAACTGATCGCGTGTCTCGAGATATGCAGAGGTCATAACTCGATGTCGGTTGGGTTTGGTCACGACGGCTGTCGCGTCGCTGGGTGGGATGATGGTGATTGACGGTAGCAGGTCGAATGGTCGAGATATCGATTTTTCTGCTACTTCACATCCGGGTTGAGATGAAACGATTAAACTGTCAGCATCTCGGTGCTTGGCAGATGAAAGAGTGATGTGTGAGTTCGCGAGCGAAATTGGTTCAATTTGCGAATGGATACCGCGGTGATTGTTTGGATTTTCGACGTGTCCTGACAATCTCGATAACCCGAACGAGAAAGAAATAATGAAGAGTCAAAAAGAAGCCATCGCTGCGTTAAGGTCCGCATCGCAGCGGCATTTGAATTCTCTGGATCGACGAGCTCTCTTGCAAAAATCGGCGTTGATTGCAGCCGGTTTTGCTATTCCTGGATGCTTTGCCGCCGAGGTCACTGATGGTTTGGTAAGAACAGCCAGCATGGTCGAGGGGCCATTCTATCCAGATAAACTTCCCCTTGATACTGACAATGACCTGCTGTTGATCAATGATGCTCTGAATCCCGGTGTCGGTGAAATCACTTATCTTTCTGGCCAGGTGCTGGGCAAGAATGGACAGCCGATTCGGAACGCATTTGTGGAGATTTGGCAGTGTGATTCCGGGGGAGCCTATTTGCACAGCGGGTCCAGCAATAAAACCAAAACGGACGGTAACTTTCAGGGGTACGGTCGTTATTTGACCGACAGTCAGGGACGCTACTTCTTTCGGACTATCAAACCGGTTCCATACCCTGGAAGAACACCTCATATTCACTTTGGGGTCAGTAAAAATGGACGGCGGGTTTTGACCACACAGATGCTGGTCAAGGGGCATCCGATGAACCAAAAAGACTTTCTGTTCAAACGAATTTCCAATCAGGCCGCCCGCGATTCTCTGCTGGTCGGATTCAATCCGATCAAGGGATCCAAAATTGGTGAACTGGAGGCGAATTTTGATATCGTACTTGGCCGCACGGTGCAGGAACTTGATGATGGCACGCTTGGCGGCGGACTTGCAAAGCCTGATCGTGCGCCGAGTTGATGTTGTGGGTCTCCACAAAGTCCTGTAGTGCCGCTGCACGTACGGGATTTGACGCTCGGGGATGAACCAGTGTTAAGGTGGCGGAGGTTTTGCCGCACTGTTGCGTGAGTGGTTTAGCCTGATCATCAGTGGTTAGTCCGACAAAGAGAAGGTGAGCGGTTCGGATGAATCCGAACCTTGGCCTTCCATGCTCTTCGCGTGATATACAACTTGCATTTCTTCTGTGGGTGCCATCACGATCAGGTATTGGTTTCTGCCATCAGTAATGGTGATTTCTTGCTGTGTCGCGTTAGCAAGCAATCTGCCGTCGTAGCCTAAAGGGACGACATGGACTTGGTGAGGTCCCGCTGGCAGTTCTGTGCGCCGGACTTGGATTTCCCGTGGGAGTAATCCCCAGCAGCGGGTGTCAGCCTTTTCCATGCCGCTCCACGCGGATGCGGTCGCAAAGTGAAATAGTGATCCCGCGGTTCCTTCAAGGCCCATGGCGTCACCAACGGCTGCCACAGTTGCCTCCTTGGTCACTCTTCGAACAATCGCTCGAGCGATCGTCCATGGCATCTCTGCTTTGTTCTGACGAATTGCTAGGTCGGCGACATTGGTGAGCGTTTCAGTTTTTCCGATGGGCTCGCCATCGACCAGGATTCCGACGTTTGCGACTGGGCTCTCGGGAATCACAACCTCGGGGATCTTAACCGAGGCGATGTTTGGCAGGGCTGGAACCTCTTCTGTCTCCCGCTCCTCGGTTGCCTCGTTGTTTTCGGTAGCTTGATTGTCGTTGTCATCGCGACTTTGATTTGTCGCTGAGTTCAGCACGGAGGATGCAATCGCCAGTGTTGCAGTGGTGGTTGGGGCGATTGTTTCGTGTAGGATCGGCCCTCGACCCACGCATGAAATGACATATAAGACTCCATGCCCCTTTGCGCTGTGGGTTCCATTCTTCGAACGGGCGATGTCGATCGCCGCCGCAGAAAAAGTCGGCTGAACCGCGCTGGCAAGTTGGTAATATCGCGAAGCGTCATCGTAGTCGTGGTGTGTTGCTTCGCGGAGAACGCCGCGCAGATACGGAGCGATTGCGATAGGTTGGTAGATGTTTCCGCCGTCGAGCCCTCTCATGTTGGCCTTCGCAGCCAACTTGGACTGCCGGTTAATCGCCTGTAGCGTATAGCTTTCGGCGTCGACCTGATCACCTGCGAGTGAACAGATGGCAAGCATCGTTCGGATCATGACCTCTTCGTACCCTGCAGGCCGGAAACGTTTCGCGTTGTCGTCCGTGAGTACTGCCGCTGTCTCGCTTAGTGGATTGATCTTTGCTGCAGCATCGAATCGATCTCGCATGGTTCTTAGGCGACGTTCCGCTGCGGACGGGGCCCCCGCCGCAAGTTCAACGACGGCCATGTCCAGCTCGGCTGTCTCTCTGATTTGGGCGTTTCCACTGGCAACTTCCTGCAAAGTCAACGACGCTGTTTTCAGATCGCCAACGGCGAACGCTTGACGCGCAGTACTGATGGTGGCCACCGATTTTGCACAGCCCGGCAAATGCGCAAGTACAACTAGTAGCAACAGAATCTTAAAGGCATGCAAGTGACGGTTAGCCATGAGAGCGTTGTTTCACGATGACTGGATACTTGGCACATTCGCCGCGAACAGCAGGGTGCGGTTGGGGGAAACCTTGGTGAAGGCCGCCGTAAAATGTCCGGGTTTTGAAACATTCACGACTGTCATCAGCTTGTGGCGATCAGTTCGTGCTGACTCAATTGGGTTTTTGTGGTTCGCTGTTGTTCATGTTCGGGGGCATGTTCCGGGGTTATGGTGGCGAGTGCATTTATGCTCTTCGTCAACTTCCATGAGCCTAAATGGTGTTGCTCCCCCACTGCATTCGCGATCAAAAGTCCTAACCATCTGCTTGATCAAACCATCCGTAGTTCCACCACTTGCCGGCTCGATTTTTACTGTAACCCTTTCGGATTTTTGCTGATTCTTTCAGAAAATCACCCGTGTGCATGTTCACCATTTCCAACGTGATTTCATAATCACGTTGACTGCTTTTATTGCGATCGGTTGTTCCCGTCGTTACCGTTGCGTAGAGCAAGTAATCCACGGGGGCTCCTTGTCTCCCGAGAGCCGCTGCAAAGGCTGCCCGATTAGCTGGCAGGAAAAGTGCGTCGGGACGGAGCCTTGTTTCTAGCAAAGCCGCGTCAACCATACGCCGGCTGATGGCTCGGAAGGTTTCTGCTGAGTTGATCTGAGTGTCAATACGCTCGTAAAGCTGGTCTTTGAAGTCACCGAGTTCCTCAGCGCTTTTGTTTTCAATTCCGATGAAACAGACGGATGCGGGGCCGTTGGCCAAGGCGGCTGATGTTCCTGGGGGCAGACCCGTAGGATTGAACGCCGCACCTTCTAATTGAGGGGAGCTGTTGTTTAGTGTTGATGCGTTGTGGAAGGTCGCAGGTTGCACCGCTGGAGGACATCTTCCCAGTAACTGCGCCACAGAGGCGTCCACCAGTGGGTTCCAGGTCGCTGCACCGGCAGCGTGACTGCCCACGAGGTCTTTGTCCTGCTTGACAAGAATATGTCCATATTGGCTTGCACAGCCGATGAATGAGCCGCAGGTGAGCAAAAGAATCAATCTCAAATGACGGAGCTGCTGGGGCTTGTTCATGCGGTGTTTTCCGGAAATATGTCAGCGGTTGCGGGGATCGATAGCGAGTTAACGGCAAAAGCGTTGAAAGCCAGCTGCGACGCAAAAAAACTCAACCGACGCGTTTTGCACAGGTAAGCCGAGGTCTCGAGTGCTTTTGCACTATCAAAAAGTGAGAATTGGCTGCTAGGGCAGTGCTGGCACCCCGCCGCGGTCTGTGCGGTTGGCGTGATGCTGCTGGGCCTGTACTTACGACGTTTTGGGCGTTCCGCGGTAATGCACTGAGGCCCTGGAGCCTCAGTAAAGTTCATTCAGTTAGCCAAAGGATCGCAGGCGAAATCGGTGGAAGCCGCAGGAGCCTCGCTCTGCCTACTTCCGTTACCATCGGTGATTGGTCATCATTCAGCTTGAATTAACCGGTCAGACGGGGAAAGTCGGACAAAACTGTGCTTTTGATGCATCTTTCCTGTCTTTCCAGGGCTGCCTAGTTAATTAGTGGGGTAAGATCCTTTAACTTGCTCACGCCGTACTTACCTGCTGAGATCGATTCCCGTGATGGCGGAGCGTCGGTAAACTGGGCAGGCGACCTAACTCGACATCACTTTTTCCTGCAGACTCCAATCGTTGATCCTCGCCCATGGCTGTTGTTGATCCCTTGAACGCCGTTCTCGGTTCGTTTGTTCCCGCTCCTCATGCTGCCTTGCCGGAAGCAGGCGGTATCGCGGTACCTGTTGTCAATGATGAGGCTGATGAAGATCAGCCTCAGGAAGGCAGTGATCCTGAGGATGCCACCGAAGAGGATGATGACGACGGTGGGTTTTCCGACGACGAGGAAGTAAATCCAGACACTGGGTTTCAGGATGATCTCGATGATGACGATGACCTGGATGAATTCGATGATATCGATGAGGATGATTTCGACGACAACTTCGATGATGATTTCGAAGAGGAAGATGAAGACGATTACGAAATCGAAATCGATGATGAGATCAGCACCGAATTTGGGCTCGGAAGCAAAGCAAATGAAGAGCCTGAGGTCGTTGATGGACTCGAAGACTTCGAGGATTTTGATAACGTCGACTGAAGAGTTATCCCGGTCTCAATGATGTCCTGTTAAGTGTGTTGTAGCTTGTCACGTTGAGCTTCAGGGTTTTTGGATGCAACTTTTTGGTACTCGACCTGTCCAATGTTTTGTTGGATTCAGGTCAATACAGTCTTGCAATCGGTACCCTGTTTCGATGGTCCTACCGATATCGAATCCTTTGATCGCTCTGACGCTCGCGACACTCTGTCTCTTCTGGCAATGTGGTTCCGCGGTCGCAGTTGACGAGTCGTCGGGCGTCACCATCGGTGCCACGGGCCATCCGAATGTCCTGTTGATTTGCGTGGACGATTTGCGACCAGAGTTAGGGTGTTACGGTAAAGACTACATCGTCTCGCCCAACATTGACCGGTTGGCATCCCAAGGCAGAATTTTTGGAAGACATTACGTTCAGGCTCCGACATGCGGTGCCTCGCGTTACACCCTACTGACCGGACAGTATGGCCCCAGTGACAATGGGGCGCTGTTTCAACGGGCGAACCGCCTGCGTAACAAAGCATCGGAAATTGCGCCCACCATGCCCGCGTGGTTTCGCTCTCAAGGCTATACCACCGTGTCCGTCGGAAAAGTCTCGCATCATCCAGGGGGACGTGGTGGAAGTGACTGGGACGATAACGGTACTCTTGAAATGCCTGAGTCGTGGGATCGGCACCTACTACCTGCCGGGCCATGGCAGCACCCCCGTGGTGCGATGCACGGATTGGCGAACGGTGAGATTCGAAAGAACGCAAAAGAGATGGATGTGTTTCAGTCCGTCGATGGCACGGATGGAATCTATCCTGATGGCCGGATTCTGGATGAATCGTTGCATCAGATGGATCTGTTGGCGGCTGATTCGGATAAGCCATTTTTTCTCGCAGTTGGCATCATTCGACCACACTTGCCGTTCGGAGCACCCGCGAAGTACATGGATGCGTACAAGGATGCTGTATTGCCCCCCATTCCGCACCCTGGAAAACCTGAGGGTGTGACCACATGGCATCAGTCGGGTGAGTTCATGAAGTACAACCGTTGGGGACGCAATCCTAATGCGGATGCAGACTTTGCCACGGAAGTAAGGCGGCACTACGCTGCGTGCGTAACTTACGCCGATGCCCTCGTTGGACGCTTATTGAAGCGTTTGGAACGTCTGAATTTGCAAGATGATACCATCATTGTGTTGTGGGGAGATCATGGTTGGCATCTCGGCGAACATGCCATTTGGGGAAAGCACGCATTGTTCGAAGAATCGCTGCGGTCCCCTTTGATCATTCATTGCAAAGGTTTGAAAAATCCCGGCCAACGCACCGATTCAGTCGTGGAATCCCTGGACATTCTGCCGACGCTATGTGAATTGTCTGGCTTGCCCACGCCGCGCGAGGCTGTAGGTGTTTCGCTGAAGCCGTTTTTGGATGATGTTTCGGCGGTAGGGCATCCTGCAATATCTTACTCCCGTAAAGGCAGGACAATCCGTACGGATCGATATCGTTTGATTGTGCATGACAAAGGCAATGTTGAGCTTTACGACCACGATACTCAGCAGGCGGAAACAGAAAATGTCGCTGTTGAGAAACCGGGTGTCGTTGCAGAACTCAAAGAACTGCTCAAGCAACGACTGCAGTGATGTCGGAGTGAGCATCTTTCATTTTCAGAGTGCTGCCTCACCAATTAACTTCGGTCGGTTGCGGGAGAGTCAATCATGGAGCGTCTGATTGCGGTCGGAATTAGCCTGAGTGAATCAGGGGAAGTTTCAGTTGATGGTCCGGCAGGGCGTGCTTTGTTCGACTTGGCGATTGCCTTGGAGGGAGAAACACCGCTTCCTGTTGATGTTCAGCATGTACTTGCGGCGATCGTGTTGGCCGAACGAGATGCGCTTGTTGGCAACCAAACACGATTGACACCAGATGACCCATCGCTGCAGCAAATCATCCTTGATTATTTACCTATTGTGTTCAAGCAATACGACGATCAGTTGGAGAGTTAGTGACGCATCCCCGTGAGTCGAGCGGTTTGAGGACTCCAGATGTACTGTGTTGGTCGCCAGCGTTCCTGTTGGATTGCAGTTGCCAAATGCAATCCAGTTAGGTGGTGTATTCGGAATTGAATTCGACGTAACTGCTTGTGAGATCGCTGGACCAGTATTCGACGGTGCCCGAACCTTGCCCAACCCGCAGGACGATTGGAACTTCAGTGCTCGCCTTCATCTTCGCGCTCAACGCAGGCTCGTCGAACGGCACTGGTGCACCATCGCGATAAATCGTGATGCCGCAGATCTGAAGACTTGTGTTTTCAGGCGAGATCTCAGCGTCAGCATATCCCGCTGCTGAAACAATCCGGCCCCAGTTGGGGTCAGAGCCAGTGACAGCCGTTTTCACCAGTGGACTGGCTGCGACAGTCCGGGCGATGGTCTCGGCGGCGGACTCATCGGTGGCGCCTTCGACACGTATTGCCATCACATGAAGTGCGCCTTCTCCGTCGGCGACTAACTGCTTTGCGAGGTGAACTGCCACCTGGGTGAGTGCTTGTTGAAAAATTTGCAGCTCATTCGGGTTGAGCGGTGTGCCCTGTCCGCTGGACATCAGAAGTAGTGTGTCGTTGGTACTTGTATGCCCATCGACACTGACGCGATTAAAGCTGGTTTTAGCGGCACAACGCAGCGATGTTTGTGCCATGTCAGTCGTCAGGGGGGCGTCGGTAACGATGCAGGAGAGCATGGTGGCCATGTTGGGGGCAATCATTCCGGCACCTTTCGCCATTGCGGCTACTCGGAACTGCCGCTGCCCAACATCGACTTGCGTCGTCACTGTTTTGCGATTCTTGTCGGTTGTTCGGATGGCCTCTGCCGAACGGATAAATCCCGCCAGGGAAGGTTCGACTTGCTGGTGTGCATCCCGGATGCCTTTGCGGATGCAGTCCATGGGGAGATGTTTGCCGATGATTCCGGTGCTCATGACGAGCACATTTTCGGGCTGGCAGTCCACCATCTCAGCAACGAGGTCGCACATTTCTAATGCATCTTGCATGCCTTGATCGCCTGTGCACGCGTTGGCATTACCGCTGTTGGTCACGACCGCGCGAATGGTGTCGGTCGGAGTTCTGCCCCGTGACAGAACCACCGGTGCTGCAACGATTTTATTTTGTGTGTAGACACCGGCGACCACAACAGGCCAGTCTGAGACGATCAGGGAAAGGTCGGGTTTGCCGCTTGGTTTTATTCCGCAGGTGACGCCTGCGAAGCGAAATCCTTCAGGCAGATCGCCCTCTGCGACATGGTCGTGAGCCAACTTGAAGCTATCCGATGTTTCACTTGGGGGGGCGTTTTCGGAGCCAGTCATGAGATTTTTGACTATTTTGGGTATCGATGGGTAGCGTTTGGTTCGCCGCGGATCGGGCTGGCGACGCGTTTAGTGGGATAGAAAGCCAGGGAGCACAGGAAGACCGTGGCGACATGTTCGAGGTTCGAGTCCGGTTGTGGTGATTTGACTTACCGGCATACTAGCGACGATGTCCGATTCTTTCTGCGCCGACAGTACCTTCGAGGCCGAAACAAAATCAGATGAGCCAGTGTAATGAGCTTGCCGAAGCAGAGCAGCCCGAAAGGTCGAGGATGAGTGGAGCGGACAACGAGGATTTGAGCGAACCGACCAAAAATAAGCAGGGTGGTGGGGATGAGATCGTTCAGATTGAAAGTTTAACGAAGCGTTATGGAGACTTTACCGCGTTGGACGATTGCTGTCTGGGAGTCGCACGCGGTGAGGTGTTCGGTCTCTTGGGACCCAATGGGGCGGGCAAAACAACTCTCATCAGACTGATGCTGGGTTTCTTGCAGCCTACTTCCGGGCGATGTCTTGTCGACGACTTCGATCCACTCGTCGACGGGGTGGGACTGCGTGAGCGGGTGGCTTATCTGCCGGGAGACGCGAGACTACCCAGGCACATGCGAGGCGGTGGAGTTCTCAAATTCTTTGCTGAGATGCACCCAGCGGGTGATCTGGAACGGAGTCTTGAAATTGCTGACCGACTTGAGTTGCAGACTCGGCGACGAGTGGGATTCATGTCAACTGGGATGCGACAGAAACTCGCGCTCTCGGTGGTATTGGGATTGGCGACACCGCTACTGATTCTTGATGAGCCCACGGCGAATCTTGACCCCACCATCCGCGCCGCCGTTCTCGAGTTGGTACTAATCGCCCGGAATGCTGGACGAACCGTGATTTTCTCATCTCACGTACTGAGCGAAATTGAAGATACGTGTGACCGAGTGGCTTTTCTGCGACACGGTAAATTGGCACATGAACTGACCATGAGCGATCTTTTTCAGCGTCATCGGATCACGTCGCGGCAGCCCGCTGAGGCAATTCAAGTGCCAACGCAATTTGCAGACAGAGTCACGTTGGAGGAGGTTCAGCAAGGCCGTTCCAGATATCTGCAGATTGATACTGCTGGTGACCTCGCACCTTTACTCAGCTGGGTCGATTCTTTGGACCTGCAGCAGATTCGAATCGAGCCGCTAGGATTGCGGGCCGTTTATGATGCTGTGCACACTGGAAGCCCGCCCGTCAAAGGCAGCCAAGTGATTTCTCACAGCGGCTCAATAGACAAACCAGCGGGGATGGAGAAATGATCAACCGGATCTTGGTTCGAAAATACATTGGACAATCTTCGCTGCTTTTCTATTCGTGTGGCCTGGCGTTATTCGTATTTGCTTGGGTAAGAGTTTGGGTGGTAAGCCTTTTGGATATGGGGCAGTTCAAAACCATCCTTGAGCAGTTCCGCGAGTTCGAGAAATTTGCCCCCATTGATTTCGATGCCCTCTTTACTTACCCCGGACGGGTCGGGATGACATACGACGAGCCCATTGTGATTCTTTGCGTGATCATATGGTGCATCGCTCGTGGTAGTGATGTTGTGAGTGGTGAACTGGGACGCGGCACTATGGAGATGTTGCTGGCACAGCCGATTAAACGTAGCACTTTACTTTTCTCGCATGCGAGCGTTTCGATCGCCGGTCTTCTGTTACTCGTGCTGTTAGTTTGGGCAGGAATCGGAATCGGGGTCTTTGCGACGTCGGTCAATGAAACCGTTGAGCAACCAACGTGGCAAATCCCATTCTTCAATGTCGATGTGCCCCTGACGGTTGATTCTCCAGCCAAGCAGGAGGTGCCGTTGCGTGATCGAGTCGATGTACGAACTTACGCGGCGTCCACGTTCAATCTCTTTGCGTTGGGGCTGTTTGTTTTAGGGCTCAGCACGATGTTGAGTTCACTCGACCGCTACCGCTGGAGAACGGTAGGCGGTGTGGTTGGCCTGTATGTCCTGCAGTTGGTGATGTACGGGCTAGGGAAGGCCGCGGCATCTTTAAGTTGGCTGCTTTCGCTGACGTTTTTCAGTTGTTACAAGCCTCAGAAAATGACGTCGCTCGTCGCAGAGGGCGGGCTTGGGGCGCCTTGGAGCGTCACTCAGAAAATGCCTGAGGGAGTGTTTCCCCCGCTCGTTTACCCCCTCATCCTCGTCGGTTTGGGAGTTCTGTTCTATTTCGTAGCCTATCGAACTTTCCGAAACCGCGATTTGCCTGCACCGTTGTAAAATGCGACAACTTTCTATTTCCGCTGAAAAGTTGTTTTGCGTGAGTGATGGACGTTCGTATGACTCGCGTTCGCTCAATCCGCTGTTCAGGCCGTCACCCATTGTGTTTGTCACAAACTTACGGGTTTTCCGCGTGACTTGTGACTTAAGCGATCGACTTTCTAAGTCGGCGTTCGGTGAGGTTCCAGGCAAGCCTTTGCTGTGTCGCGTGCATTCCTATCACCAGAATGGTCGCATTGTTAGTTAGATACGCACGGTGAAGAACGACGGTTAATCATGGGCAGTTGACGCAGTGCTGGTTGGAACGCTTCGGTTCCATTTCCCGGTCTTGGCATTCATGTTCCCGGTCTTGGCATTCATGCCGGTTTTTGCCAGATGGGTTGCACTAAGGTGACCGGAGACGCCCAGGGTGAGCCAGCTTGGCTGGGTGGCGGGTTTGTTAAATTTTCAAGAAAACAGATTCGGCGCGCCATCAGTTGAGCCGGATTCCGCCTTGGATGGTGTGGTCCTGAAATGGGCGGTATACTCGCCTTTTGAGTTGAGTCGGTGATGTCGATGACGGTGATGCCGAATCGGTAAGTTGGATTCGGCTTGATGAGTGGAAGTCACCGTTTCGCGTGGTTCGATCCGCCGAGTGCAGCTAAAAACCTGATTGGAGTAATCGATATGGGTCTGTTCGACATTCTTCGTGGTGAATTGATCGATATCATCGAGTGGATCGATGATTCGAATCGTACGCTGGTTTGGCGTTTTCCGCGTCATCAGAATGAGATCAAAAATGGTGCTCAGCTGATCGTCCGGCCAGGGCAGGTTGCAGTGCTTGTTAAAGGCGGTGAGTTGGCTGATGTATATGAGCCTGGGCATTACGAGCTGACGACTCAAAACATGCCCATTATGTCGACTCTTCAAGGTTGGAAATATGGTTTTGAGAGTCCTTTCAAAGCTGAGGTCTATTTCGTTAGCACGAAACAGGTGACTGATCTCAAGTGGGGAACACCAAATCCAATCATGCTTCGGGATCCTGAGTTCGGGCCAATCCGGATTCGGGCATTCGGAAGCTACACGCTTCAGGCAGTGGATGCGAAAGCCTTGCTGAAAGAGTTGGTTGGAACTGACGGAGACTTCTCCGCGGATGACATTACGGAGCTTTTGCGGAACATCATCAGCTCATCGTTTGCCGACATCCTGGGGAAACTACAGGTGCCTGCCCTCGATCTGGCAGCCAAGTACAACGAGCTTGGAGAGGCACTGCGCAGTGAGGTTGTAGAGAGAATTGACGATGAGTACGGGCTGGATTGTCCGCAACTGTATGTCGTGAATATTTCACTGCCCGAGGCTGTTGAAAAAGCTTTGGACACAAGAACCAGTATGGGTGTGATCGGCAATATGGATACTTTTCAGCAGTATCAGATGGGGCAGGCAATGACGGCGGCTGCAGAGAATCCTGCAGGCGGTGGGGCGTCTGATGGTATGGGGCTGGGCATGGGTTTTGCAATGGCCAGTCGCATGATGCCTGGGCAAGGAGGCGTTGCTCCCGGAACGCCAGCGGCGGCAGGAGGCCCACCACCACCACCCGTTGCGCAGTGGCATGTGGCGGTCGATGGACAGACCCGGGGGCCTTACAGTATCGAACAGCTTGTCGCGGGTATCAGTGCTGGTGACGTTGGGCAGGGGACGATGGTTTGGACCGCTGCGATCGGTGGCTGGACTGCTGCTGGGCAGATACCTCAACTGGCCGGGTACTTCCAAGCGGCAACACCGCCGCCGCCGCCACCAGCAAGTTGATCTGTGCTACGCTATCGCCAGTCAGTGTGATCATTGTTTCCATTGCCGCCGGATCTGTTTAATTCATGAGCACTGCCCAGACGACTATCGATGTGGTGGAACCGACCGTTGGGACGGGTACGGAATGGGTTGTGGATGCTTCAGGTTGCAAAGTTGAATCATTACGCGATCTTGTTTTAATTCAGCAGATTTGTCAGCAGGTTGTTACTGACATCGGGGTCAAAGTTGTGGGAGAACCTCAGTGCCATCGCTTCGATGGACCCGGGGGAGTTACCACGCTGTATTTGCTGAGCGAGTCGCATCTAGCGTGTCACACTTATCCCGAATTCGGGTTAGCGACTTTCAATTTGTATTGTTGTCGTGAGCGGGTAGCATGGGACTGGCAGGGGATGCTCTCGAGCGCGCTAGGTGCAAAAGTTGTGCACGTCAGGCACCTCTCACGAGGAGTATCGCAAGATGCACTGATGCCGGCAGGCCCAACAGGGCTTGGGTTAAAAGGATTCTCTGAGCAAGGACAAGATTGATGAAACGTCGAAAGACTGCTTGTCCGTCATGCGGTGCACCCATCGAGTTCACGGTGGGTTCCGTGGTTTCGGTTTGTGAATTCTGTCAGTCGGCGGTCGCTCGTACGGACAGAAAAGTTGAGGATATTGGCAAGGTTGCCGAGTTAGTTGAGACGCCATCTCGTTTGCGTTGTGGTCTCTCGGGCAGATTCAATCGGAAACCTTTCACGGTCGTTGGCCGTGTGCAGTACCAACATCCTGCGGGTGGTGTTTGGGACGAATGGTATCTCGCTTTTCCGGGGGGACGCTGGGGATGGCTTGCCGAGGCGCAGGGGAAGACTTACCTGATGTTTCAGCGAAAGCTGCCTAGTAAGGTACCGGTTCCCGGTTTCGACGACCTGAAAGTTGGCACCGCCGTTAAACTCGGTTCCTCTGAATTCAGTGTGACTGAACGCGGTGTGGCAGCGGCTTTGGCCGCGGAGGGCGATATTCCTTGGGCATTTCGAGGTGGTGCCGAGCACAAATTCATCGATCTGCAGGGTGAAAAAGATGTCTTCGCGACCTTTGAATACGGCAAGTCGGTGAGTGCCTACGTCGGAAAAGAGATCAGCCTCGACTCTCTCTCGCTTGAGGGTGATGGCTGGGATGTGCTCGATGCCACAATCGTCTCTGCAGCGGCATCTCTGAATTGTCCGAAGTGTGGTGGGGCACTCACGCTACACGTTCCAGACGCATCGCTACGTGTGACCTGCCCAAACTGTAATTCATTATTGGATGCTGATAATGGGAAGTTGTCCTATCTGAAGACGTTAGCAATACCCAAAAAACTGAAACTTAAACTGCCGCTCGGCACCGAGGGAAAGTTGTTGGGAGACGATTACATGGTGATCGGGTTTCTGGCCCGCTTCGCGATGTACGGTGGAGTGAGTTACCCATGGCAGGAGTACCTGCTTTACAGCGAGAAGGTTGGGTTTCGTTGGTTGGTTTACAATGACCGGCATTGGTCGTTTGCATCGCCCGCTTCTGGAGAAGCGGCAAAGAACTCCGGGGCTGCTAGCAGAATCAGCTATGATGGATCAAGTTTTCGAATCTACGATCGTGGTGTTGCGACCGTCAAACACGTGCTGGGCGAGTTTTATTGGAAGGTTGAGGCTGGTGAAAAGGTCAAGACTGCTGATTATATCGCGCCACCGAGGATGCTCTCTTACGAGTGGTCTGAGACGAAGACGTCGAGTGAGGTGACTATCTCGGAGTCCGTTTATGTGCACACGGAAGCGATTGAAGAAGGATTTGGGGTTAAGGATCTGCCTCGAAGTTTCGGGGTGGGGCCGATTCAGCCTGGGCCATCCTTCGGAAGCAAGCTTTTCATTACGTGGCCGGTGTTATCAATTCTGATGGTGATTCTTTATCTCGCCTTTGCTCGGGTTGGCGTAAGGCAAGGGGCCGATCCATGGCTCTGTTTCTATGGCCTGGTCGCTATCTCAGCGTTGCCGGTCGGCATTCTTGCCTATCAGTTTTCCTTTGAAAGAAAACGATGGGAAGATAGTGACTACAACCCTTACGCAACGGAGTGATTGTAAATGGATGCAAAGTCGAAGTGGTTCATTGGTTATTTGGTTTTTGGTCTGAGCGTTTGCCTTTGGTTTGGGGTTGCCGCCGCTTATAGCTGGCGGGCGCCCAATCTTGGAATTCTTGACGGCACGAGTTCTGGAGGCGGCGGTGTTTATGGACGTTCATACGGTGGTTCTTGGGGAGGAGGCAAGTAATGCTCAATATTATTTCAGGAATGGTGAGTTCGATTTCTTTGGTAGGGCAGGCGGCGCAACCCGCGGCTGAAGTCTTGCCAGCAGGTGCGTTTGCCCTGCTGTTGTCGCATCTCTTGGCAGCAACGATCTTTGCTGTTCTGGGGATCGTGGTGCTTTTCCTTGCAATTCTGTTGATGGACAAGGTGACGCCTTTTTCGATCGTCAAAGAGGTCATTGAGGAACACAATCAGGCATTGGCAACAATTGTTGCTGCGGTGGTTGTTGGCATCGCCGTGATCATTGCTTCAGCAATCCTTGGCTAGTTCTTTGCGATTGGCTCGTTGAATTGCTAAACCGTGCGCCTCTCTTTTTGCTTTACCTGAACGTACTGGCTGTGGCCACGTGCGGTCTTATTTATGAGCTGATTGCAGGGACTCTGGCTAGCTACCTGCTAGGTGACTCGGTCACGCAGTTCTCGCTCGTGATTGGTGTTTATTTGTCGGCGCTTGGGGTTGGCGCGTGGTTTTCGCAGTACTTGCACAAAGGCTTGGCGAGAACTTTCATTGAGGTTGAGCTTGCGCTTGCTTTAGTGGGAGGCCTTTCGGCGCCCCTGCTGTTTGTGTCATTCGCCTTCGTCCAATGGTTTCAACTGGTTCTCTTTGGAACTGTGTTTGTGATTGGAACGCTGGTGGGTTTGGAGTTGCCGCTGTTGATGCGGATTCTCAAGGAACACCTTGATTTTAGTGATCTTGTGTCCCGGGTTCTTACATTTGACTATATCGGAGCTCTGCTAGCCTCGCTGCTTTTTCCTGTTCTGTTGGTGCCTTATCTGGGTTTGATGAGGACTTCGTTGGTGTTTGGTGTCCTGAATGCCCTGGTGGGGTTGTGGGGGACCTACCTGCTGCGTCCGCTGCTTACGAAACATGGTTTGGCAGGGCTGCGTGGACGCGCGTTTCTTGTGGTGGGTTTGCTGGTTGTTGGGATCATCAAAGCGGACACGCTTACGACTTGGACTGAAGAAATCATCCTTGGCAAGGCAGTGGTTCACGCCAAGCAGACGCGTTTCCAGCGAATCGTTGTGACGAACAATCGACAAGGGTTTCAACTGTATCTCAACGGGCATTTGCAGTTCAATTCAGTCGATGAGTACCGATATCACGAGGCGCTGGTGCATCCCGCCATGATGGCTGCAAAAACACCCAGACGAGTCCTCGTCCTGGGGGGAGGAGATGGTCTCGCGGTCAGAGAAATACTCAAGCATGACGGTGTTGAGTCTGTGACGTTGGTTGATATTGATCCCGGCATGACTGAAATTGCAACGCAGTTGCCACTGGTTCGCGATCTCAATGAAGACTCTTTGATGGACGAAAAGGTGACGGTGATCAACACCGATGCTTTTGTTTGGGTTGGGCAGGACCACGAACCGTTTGATACGGTGGTCATTGACTTCCCAGACCCGGGCTCCTATTCCGTGGGAAAGCTGTACACCACCTTCTTTTATCGACGTCTGAGGCAAATCATCGGGCCGGATGCAGTCGTCAGCATTCAATGCACCTCGCCGCTGGTTGCTGGGCAATCTTACTGGTGCATTCTGCGAACGATGGAGGAAGCTGGCTTCAAGGTACGTCCTTACTGCACTGCGGTGCCCACGTTTGGGGTTTGGGGATTTGCCTTGGCTTCACCACGGGGTGATCTGGTCGTACCAAAACGGCTGGGGAAGCTTGAACAGAAACTATCTTTTCTAAATGACTCGATGCTAGCGAATCTGTTTGAGCTTCCTCGAGATATTCAGCCAATCGAGACAGAGATCAATCAGCTCAATAATCAGGTGCTGGTTCGGTACTACGATGAGGAGTGGCGTGGCAGAGATTGAAAAGCTGAGTCGCCGCCAACTTTTGACGGCCTTGTTGGGGGCGCAGTTCGCCCACAGTGTCGGGTGTGGTACCTCGAATCTACCGCTCGCTGGTGAGCTTGCACACACACGGTTTGATGTCGGGCACCTGTTGCGTGATGGTGTTAATAAGTCGATCCGTCCCGATGTGCATCAGGAGGTGGGGGTTGCGATCGTCGGAGGCGGCATTGCGGGCCTGGCCGCTGCATGGCGTTTTAAACGTGCTGGGTTCAATGACTTTGTGCTTGCCGAGCTTGAAACACATCCGGGCGGGACCGCGCGTGGTGGCAGTCGCAATGGTTTCAAGTTTCCATGGGGAGCCCATTACATCCCCGTGCCCATGGCAGAGAATCATGCGTTGATTGAATTGCTGTCCGAGATGCAGGTCATTGAAGCACTTACTGAAGGTGGGCAACCGCAGGTCTCTGAACAGTTCCTGTGTCGTGAACCAGAGGAACGGGTATTCAGTGAAGGTACGTGGTACGAAGGACTGTATCCCGGGTATGGAGCGAGCCAGGAAGATTTGAGACAACTTGCAGCTTTTCGGGAAGAGATGGATCGTTGGGCCGAGATGCGAGACGCCAGCGGGCGACGGATGTTTGCAATCCCAATGGCAACTGGCTCAGACGATGAATCCGTTCGTAAGCTGGACAAACTGTCGATGGAACAGTGGTTGGATGAACGTGGGTGGGACTCACCTCGTTTACGCTGGCTTGTCGATTATTCATGCCGTGATGATTATGGATTGCCGCCTGATCGGGTGAGTGCTTGGGCGGGCATATTTTACTTTGCAGCGAGAATTTCTGGCATGGGAAATGAGTCACAGGAGGTGATTACGTGGCCGGAGGGAAACGGGCGTGTTGTTGATTATCTGCGGGGTGTTGGTGATGATAAGATCCGAACCGGTGTAGCGGTTTTCAGGGTAAAGGCGGGCACTAACACAGACGCGTCGCAGGTTGCTGCATTCGACACCAACACGATGAAACCGATTGGATTCAGAGCCCAGCAGGTGGTCTTCGCAGCACCACAAATGATGGCTAAGTACGTGATCGATGGGTTCTCTGCTTCTGGACGCGATAGCAGTGCATTTCGCTACGGCTCCTGGTTGGTCGCGAACGTTCATGTCAAGGATCGACCAGGGAATGCCGGGTTTCCAATGGCATGGGATAACGTGATTCGTGAATCAAGGTCGCTGGGTTATGTGACCGCAACCCACCAGTCGGGGGTCGATTACGGTCCGACTGTTTTGACTTGGTACTACCCCTTCGCTGATGTTGATGCAGCGATCACCCGCAAGCAGATGATGAATTTGAAGTGGGCTGACTGGGCTGACGTTGTTTTGAGTGATTTGCGTTGCGCCCATCCTGATATTGATACCTTGGTAACACGCATCGATGTCATGTGTTGGGGGCATGCGATGATCCAGCCGCTACCTGGATTTGTATGGTCCCCCGAGCGGGAGCAGGCTTCGAAACCGTTAGGTCCGATTCATTTTGCCGGTACTGATCTCAGTGGCGTGGCATTGTTGGAAGAAGCTTTTTTTCACGGTGTGCGAGCAGCTGAGGAGATCTTGGCAGTGCGCGGGATCCTTGATCAGCCCCTTGTCGAAATTCAAAATAGCTGAACTTAGCAGTGGCAACTTCATCTCTTTCTGCCGAACAACGCCAATCAACGCGATGGCTCTTTTCGCCAGCTGTCGATTTGTTGACCTTTCTTGGCAGTGCTGTATTAGCACTCGCTCTGCTTGCGGTGGGGGCACCGTTCGGGCTTCTCGAAAACGATACTCCTGGTTGGATGTGGATCGGCGCGATCTTGATGGTCGACGTCGCTCACGTCTATTCGACTGGTTTCCGTGTGTACTTTGATTTGCCAGAGTTAAGGCGTAGACCGTGGTTGTACGGGGTGACCCCGCTATTGGCTTTTCTTGTGGGCATGGCAATTTACTCAGAAGGTCAGGGTACCTTTTGGAGATTGCTCGCTTACCTTGCCGTCTTTCATTTTGTACGGCAACAATATGGCTGGGTGGCACTGTACCGATCACGTGCCGGTGAAAAGGGACGCTGTGGATTCTGGATCGATACCGTCGCCATTTATATGGCAACGCTTTATCCGCTCATTCATTGGCATTCGAATCTCCCCCGTAAGTTCTGGTGGTTTCTCCAGGGAGATTTTCAACAACTGCCTGCCGTCTTTGAAACGATTGCTGCGCCCATTTACTGGGCCAGTTTGCTGGCTTACGTGGTGCGTTTGGTCTATCGGGGAATCGCTTGTCGGCAATGGTCACCCGGCAAGGATATCGTTGTGATCACCACTGCGATCTGCTGGTACGTTGGGATCATTACGTTCAATTCAGATTACGCATTCACCGTCACCAACGTGATCATCCACGGGATTCCCTACATGGTGCTGGTTTACTGGTACCGCTGCATGGGGAATGAACAACAGCCCAGGCGACATTTCCCCAAGATCGCTACCTTTCTGGGGGTGGTATGGATGCTGGCCTATTTGGAAGAGTTTCTGTGGGACACCGGAGTCTGGCACGAACGTAGTTGGTTCTTTGGACCTGCTTGGAGCATTCAGGATTATGAACTCGTTCTGGTGCCGTTGCTCGCAGTCCCACAGATCACTCATTACGTGCTTGACGGGTTCATTTGGAAACGGACGTCACGGAAGGGAATGGTTTGATTCCCGATGTGCGAAGTGTGCATGCCAGGAGTTCGATCATTTGAATGACTTGCTCCCGGTCGCGCGTTGGCATGTTCGTTCGATCATTCAGGCTTGTCTTGTAAAAACTCCCGGGATTTCTTGACTTGTGTGTTTTTTGACACAAACTTGAATTGGACGCGTGTCAACACTCCTCCCGCACGGGGGCGGTTGCACCGTTTCAGTCTCCCTGATGTGGGTCTCTGAAAAGGTTCTCCGAAAAGGCAAGCCGATCGCGAGGTCGGTGCGCAAAGCCACAGATCTCTCTGAGACAGCTGGGCTACCGAAGTTGAATCTACTCTAAAGCGATCGATCACACACTTTTGTCAGTGTGCAGTTTCCAGATCGTGGAGACCAAAAATGAAGCATCCTACTGAATTACGTGCAGACGAATGTACTGCAATGCACTTGAGATCTAAGCAGATAAGTGCGCCGCGTCGGACCACGTTTTGTGCGGAGTATCCGCAGGTGGTTTCGACCTCGAAGTTGCCTCCAACGAGTTCATCAGTGGTTCGCCCTTATTTGGATGGGCTTTGCGCTACCACTGAATTCGTTACGTTTCGAGGCGTTCGTTTTTTGACCGAGCGCTCCATGTGTCACATCAGCGTTCCACTTCACGAAAGCAGGCGTTCATGTTTGGTGAGTCGCGATCGAAATGGCTTGGGGGTACAGTCTGATGCGTAAACGCAAAACGTCACGTGATACTGCCGCAAGCAGTGCTCTCTTATCTGAACGTTCCGGCGAAGACGGCGTCCAGCAAGTGAAGGATGGTGCCGAAAAGAAAATCATTTTGGTACGGGAGTGTCGTGCTGGCCTGCAGAAATTCGTGGAGCAAACACGATTTCGTATTCAACCGTCAGCAGACAACGTGAACGGGGGTTCTGGTAATCATGCTGATGTGCATGGCTCCCAAACACTGAGCCCCTTGCCAATCTTGTTGCCGGCGGACCATGCCAGACCTGCACATCTTCAGCTAAATCGGACACCAGTGGGGTTGCGGGCACAAGATTCAGGTGAGCAGGATCACGCAACAGCACATCGCCCTGAACGGTCTTGGCAGTCTCACTCAGCGACCGGGTGTGGCGAATCAGAAGCGAACAGTCGGGTGTTGAACAGTTTCAGGATCGATATGCGAGCACCAAGTACGGAGCCTGGTGAGGCGGATTGGAGAAATTCGAATGCCTTTGATCGCAACACGTACTATGGCCCTACTGATTTTGCGTTTGTGCCCGAAGACTTGGAATGTGTGGGATCGATCCGATTGAGCTCGAATAAGGAGCGTGCCGCAGCGCATGCTTTCAGCAGTGACGCAGCCTCGAGGGACTTTGGCGGACGTCAGACTTTGTCAAGTTGCAAAGACAGGTCCTCTCGGCTCCACTTGGCAAATCAGATCCGTCATAACTGAGCAGCGTTTGCGCGGTGTCGGTCAGATTTGATGACTTGCCCCCGCCGATCGCATGCATATCTGTCGTGTCTTTTGATCGTGTCTGAAACGCCTTGGAAGAGGCATCGACGAGGTTAAAAGAGCCGCTCATAATGACGGTTTCAACCGTTCAGTATTCGATCCGGCTAGTCAGATGCATAAGTTTCTTTTGGTGCAGGTTCGAGATCAAGATGATCCAATATTAAGCCAGGAGGTTGCCTGCTTTTCCGATTCGCTGAATTGTGAACCGACGCAAATAACCGTGTTTGATTTGCTGTCGGGGTGCCCGACCGCCCAGTATTTTTCCTGCTTTGACGTCGTATTGCTGGGTGGAAGTGGAGATTATTCAGTAGCCGAGGGCGGGGAATGGCTGCCCCCTGCCTTGCAGGCGATGCGAGAACTGCATGACTTGGGGATCCCCACCTTTGCATCCTGCTGGGGGTTTCAGGCGATGGCGGCGGCTTTGGGAGGGGAAGTCATCACCGATATGTCGCGGGCTGAGTTGGGCACCGTGGAAGTGTGTCTTACGGACGCGGGGCGATCAGATCCGCTGTTCGGCTGTTTGGAGAGTTGCTTTCCAGCACCCATGGGACATCAGGATTGCGTTGTAAAGCTGCCACCTAATGCAATTCGCCTTGCATCGTCAAGTAAAGTAAAAAATCAGGCGTTCAAGATCGCAGATAAACCGATCTACGGCACCCAGTTTCATCCCGAGTTGAACCGCTCGTCATTGATTGACAGAGTCAAGGCTTATCCAAAATATGTTGAGGCGATTACGGGCGAACCGTTGGAAAAGTTTATTGAGAAGTGTGAACCTACGGACCTGCAAAAGTTGCTGCGAACATTTGCTCAATCTGTTTGATTCGTTCAAGTTTTTATAAGTCGCGGCTTGCCCTAAAGCGGGAGTCTTTGAATGCACATGATGATTCACGGCACCACGCAGTCGCAGCCATTTTTAGGACCACGTTCATGTCAAGTATCGATTGACATCAGTTGCAGTTGATCTTTAGGGTTCATTCCGTTTGGATTCAGAACTTCTGAGCCATGCGCTAAGTAGCTCGCTGGCAGTGTTTTTCAGATTGGCGGTGCCGTCAATGAATTGGTCGGCATGCTGTCGTGATGGTGCAACGTATTTGTCATGCATCGGCTGTACTGTTTCGATCCATTGTTGTTCAATCGATTGAGCATCACGTCCTCGCTCATTCATGTCACGTTTCAAACGTCGTTGAAATCGTAATTCTGATGGTGCGTCGACGTATAATCTTAGATCGAGCAGATTGCGGACGTTTCTGTTCCATAAAGCCAGGATGCCTTCCACAATGATAAGCGGAGCAGCTTCAAGGCATTCATAGCCGACCCGATTGTGGGTAGCGAAATCATAGATGGGAATTGACGCTTCGCCATGCGTACGCAGTCGCTCAAGAACCGTTTGCAGCAGATCGAAATCCAGTGCAGCAGGCTCGTCGAAGTTTACGTGATGGCAGTCTTTCCTGTTTCCCAACGGGTGGTAAAAGCGATCCAGTTCCAGGACAGCGACCTTGTTTCTGGCGGAGCGAAGCAGTTCTTTGGCAAGAGTTGTCTTGCCACCGGCGCTGCCGCCCGCAATCCCGATCAGAAGTGAGGACGCGGTAAAATCAGAGGGAGGAATCATGAACACTGGCGATGGGGGCTGCTTTACTTTGAGACTTGGCTACTGCCATCACTGCCGTTGGACTGATCATTTAAGGCAGTGAGTTCGTCAAGGCGACTGAGGATTGAGTCAATGTTCTCGTTTTCCGTTTCGCTCTGTTGACCGACAAAAATCGTGGTTAGCGTAGCAGTGAATACCCCGACAAGCACCATCCCCACGACGACCAGCAGGCCAGTCAATACTTGACCTGACGCTGAACTGGGGTTGTGGATGTCACCAAATCCGCCGGTAAGTACAGTCGTGAAGCTCCACCATATCGCTTTGCCAAACGTTGATACGGGATTGGCCGCTAAGTCGTCCTCGGCTCCATGCCCCTCAAGTTGATAGATAAAGAACGCTCCAGCAAGCGTCGCCATGACCGACCAGCGGATGGTTTTTTTCATCATTTTGACATCCATCACGTCCTGAAGTTTGTCCATCCCTCGCCAAAGAAAGAAGAATAGCCGTGCGAAACGAAGCAATCTTAGCACTCTTGCGAACCTTGCCAGTCTGCCCAGGCGTCCAAAGCGTGAAAGCTGAGCCTCGCCCGGAATGGGGATTGAGGTGGCAAAGTCGACCCAGTGATGTTTCCAAACAAAGCGTTTTGATTCTGCACAACTGAGCCGCAGTGCGAACTCACTCATGAAGATGACACAACAAACTGCGTCAATGAAAAAGATGCTCTGGGACGTCAGCCACCAGGCCCGGAGGTTGTCTGGGCCAGCTGTCATGTCGTAAATCAATAAGGCCAGTAACGCGACGATTAGAAACAGGATGCCGTACTCGAGAGCTCTCAGGTTTCTTGAACCGCCGAGACGCTCGGCCATGCGGGTTTCAATTTGCTTTTGGTGGAAGTGGGTCTCGAGGCTCTCTTCCAGATTCGTCAAATAGTCTGCTTGGGTTTGAAAACGTGATAGCAGTCGCCTTGCCTTGATAAGCGAAAAAGGGTTGGCGTTGTTGAAGTCAGCAGCCAAGTGCTGGTATTCATGGTCAATCCTCTTGGAAAGATCGCTCATCGCATCGCGGGTGCGAATCAGCAAATGCTCCGTGTCCTCCATGGTCAAGTTTCTTGTTGAAATTGACTCGAGTTGAGCGAGAGAAGCTTTGAGGGTTTGGTTGCTCATTTTCTGGTCTTGCTGCAATGAAATTCCCGCGTGTTGAAAGTCAGCCTTTCATGGACGTGGTGCGTCTTTTCAACCAATTAATACAAAGCTTCGTTTCAGGCCATGCTCATTGTAACGTGTCGAATCGGACAGACTGAGTCTCGTTTCTTGTTTTGCGGTGGTGGTGGTGTGAAAAAATTTGAGTGTGAATTCACACCGTTTTCCAGTTTCGGCCTGGATCCATAAGTGTAACTTGATTCGAGAGACAAGGCTCAGTATTGCCATTTAGATTTTCGGAGCCCGCTTGGAGGTAAGGATTTAGATTTCCGCCTTCGATAGCGGCCGTAGTCCTTGGGGTGGGCAAAATTCTTGTGCTGTGCAAAATTCTTGGGCGGCGCAAAATCATAGAGCTGGGCAAGGTTGGCTTGAAACTCTTGACGTCACGCTTCGTCAGAGGGCAACTGAAGTTGGGGTATTCGAGGGCAGTCTCGCTATCGCTACCAGCGATCCACAGAATCCTGTTTTC
>NZGD01000061.1 GCA_002690925.1 Rhodopirellula sp. | reverse complement strand
CTCAAATTCCTTGCGTACATCATTGATTAGATTGACAAGGTTCTTTTCATATTCCTGAATGAGGTCTTCGCTAAAACTGTCTTTGTGTCCTTGAAACCAAACGAATCCAGCAACGTCATATCCGGCCCCGTTATACCCAGGAACAATCTTGTCAATGTTCGCGAGAGTCTTGCGGACTCCCTCAACCATCAACTTGTATTCGAGTGCCTCAAACTTGTTGTCTGGATCAGTGCGACCACTGGAAGGCGGCCGAAAGTCAAACCCCAAAGCACGATTGCCCATCGCAGTCTTGATCAAAAGAACTTGCTCGTCATGAAAGTTACCTAAAACATGACCAAAGCCGAGTTCGGGGCCAATTGATTTACCATTGGAAGTTGCTGAAAGGGGTGAACCCTTGCCATTCTCTGCGACCCGTGCCTCCTGATAGTAAACATCATTTCGAACCGTCCACTCGCCATCCGCATCAACCAACCACGGGAACTTTCCTTCCCGCTTAGCAACTGCCTCCAGATCACCATTACCCAGCAAGTCAGTTTTCTCCAACCAGAATCGTGGCGGCTCCCCGCTGAAATCTGTGATCTCGAACGAATATTGATTACCCGGCATCAGAGTTATTTCTTTTTGAAAACGTTTGCCGTCTGCATTGGATTGGTAGACCCTTGTCCCAATGACTTGCATGGCACAATCCGATGTATCCTGAAAACCACAGTGCACGCGATACACACCCTGCTGGTCCACCGTAAAGAATCCAGTCGCAGTCGGCTTTTTAGTGATTGCCCCATCAGGCAAATGAATCTGCAGCCCCAATGTCTTGAAGAGACCAACCTTGTAAACCTGCAGGGCACCATTGGGCACGGCGGGGTCGGAACTTAAGTAGACGCCAGAATACATATTTGACGCACCACTAAGGTCGCCCATGCCAACCATGTTGGACTGACCGGCAAGAATATAAACCTTGACAGGCTTGGTGAGATCCCCTGCTTGGCCATCGGGATCAGGCAACACCGTTGGTACCTCAGCCATTGCACAGGTGATATTCAGTAGCGTGAACAGATATGGCATCCAACCAGTCACATTCTTCATCATGTTTCTCATATTGCTCGGACTGCTTACAAAAGCATGGTTTAACCATGAATGGATTTCTGGCTCACTAGAAATCAATCAACGACTCTATCAGGACAGCCTGACACTGCACGCACTCTAAGGTTTCTTCAGTACAAACCACGCTGATTTCCAACCTGACTTTTGACGTGCACTAAAACCACCAACTTCGACAAATAGATAATCTTCACCATCGATCTGCCTGACCTGCATCTTGAGTGCCTGGTACCGGTCGAGATCCATCAGCACATCACCGGACCACGCCCAAAGTGCTTCCGTTGTCTTACCATCTGGCATGAATGTGATCGTTGCAAAAGGTGCATTTCGCGGATTTCCATTTTTGCCTGCCGGATCAAAATCTTCAATTTCCTCGACTCGGGAGATCACTTTCCAAGCACCAGCAATATCTGGATGTGCAACGAATTGGCCGTCCCAGCGGAACAGATTTTCATTTGGATCCAGTGAAGCATCCTCAGGATTCAGTCTGCTTTGCCAATGCGATGACAACATCGGTACAGTCGATGCCGACTTAAAGATCAGTTCGTCACCCATCGGAGGCAATTTCTGTTCCGCAAGATGAAGGCTGATTTTCCCCTGTGGCAAACGGCTCGTTGGCTTGGTGCTGTATTTGTCGTTGTATCGAATGAAAGCTTTTACGGCGATTGTGACTTCGCCACTCGAAAAGTCTTCGAGGAAATCCTTGGTGATGTAAGCTCCCTTGGGAAGACCTCCGGATCCACGTCCACCACCTTGCTTGGTCTCGATCAGCTCTTTGCCATTAACGTAAATCAGGTGCCCTCCACCCGACCCCACGTGATCGCCAGAATTGACACGAATGCGATAGCGGTGCCCCTCTTTCAATGGCGGAATTTTGAAAGTGCCCCGCATCAATAAAACTTCCTTTTCCCACAATGTGTTAACGTGTGTGGCACCGTAACAGTCCGGCCCAATGCAGTCAGCAGAACACTTGGTGATGGGGCGATCTGGCCGTGCGCCGTCGTAGTTTCCAAAGGGACTTTTACCCGTCTTCCAACGTGGGTTTGCCGTATCAAATCCCGGCTGGTACCAGTCGTCCATCCCGCGGGGCAGGGTGACCTCCCGATAACGGGATACTAACTGGTCGAATGGCACCTGCTCGGCGGCAATCGGATCAAAGCTATGGTAGGCCCACTCGGCATCGCGTAGATCAACAAACATTTTCCATTCGTATTGATCATCACCAGCACGTTTGTACAGAGCCGCCAACCCATCAACCGGCTCTCCTCGACCTCCTGGTCTCGGGGATTGCACTTCACTGGCCGCCAGTGGAATCAGTCGCCGCCGATTCTTTCCAACAAACTCAGGAATCAGTTCATCCATGATGATTGGGACAATCGCCCGCTTCAATTCTGGACCAAAACGACTTGGGTCTGCATTGAGAAACAGATTCTTGTAAGGCAAAATTTCTCCTGGGTACTTTCTGCGAGCGATCTCATAAACGATATCAAGACCGCCCGGAACATCGGCCAATGATGCTGCAATGGCCTCAAGGTGATAATCGTAGGTGGATGTCGTATTCAAACCACCGGGTGCTACCTTGGTGCCTGCATAGCCGGTGAAGGTTTCCTTCAAGGTTTCCGCCGCTAGCTTCTGAACTGCGGGAGATGCATTTTTGATCTCAGCACGAATCGCCGGTGCGAATCCGAGCGTTACCGAAACTCGTTGATTTTTACGAACCAGTTCACCCATTGCTGGCAGCACCCTTTCGTAGCAGCGTTCGTCCGCTGCCACGGGAGTCAGTGCGGTAAGTGCAGCATTGCGCAGCCATGCTTCTTCATGTTTTAGATACGGGTTCAACAGGTCAACCAACGGAACAATGTCATCAGCTGAACCGTAACCGACGATCTGAATGGCTGCATCCTTGACCCACCATGACTCATCAGGATCACGAATCGCCTGTACAGCGAGCGACTGAATTTCGGGAGTCAGAACATCAGTACGTTGCAACAAGGCACCGAACATCGCCCGCCGGATGCGAGGATCCTCGTCACGCAAAAACTCCATCACCAGATCCAAACGAACCTGTCCTCCCGGCGCTCGCCAACCGATGTATCCGCTATTGATCCCAAGTGCCTTGAATGCCGCGATATTACGGATACTAAAATCCTGATGATGCATGTATCGACGAATGTCATCGTCGCTGGGCTGATCTGCACCGTGAAACCTTGTGATGAATGGACGGCTGGAATCCCGAGCCAACGTCTCCTCTGAAAGGTCCTGTTGCCGGCCATCATCATCTGGCACCGCATCGAGTGAAAGAAAGGCCTCGTCGGCATCGTTGCCCCAAGGTTGTGCAGGAAGTTCATAGCGTTTCGAGAACTTTGATGGCGGTGCACCCGTGATACGAAGAGTCTTTCGCGGGATCGTGTACGCCAACGGATAAGCAACACCCCACAACTCCTTGTCATATCCTGCACCCCCAAGGATACCGAACGAACCGTCAAATCGGCGCGACAAATCATAATGCCACTTACGACTGTCCATGAAGTCGCGGTACTGCTTTGGTTTCTTATCATGAAGCAAGCCCATTGCTGCACTCCGCCAAATCTCACCAATCCCACCACCGGTGTGACCGTGCAGCATGAACGTCGTGGTGTAAAAACTTTGCATCGCACAAACATCGCGAGCTTTAGCATAGACCGAACCTTCACCCTCGGGAGTGAGTGCCGCAGCTGCTGCCATAGCAAAGGCAAGTTTTCCATTTTTTCCATTATCGACAAAGCCTGTGAACGGTCGATCGTCGCCATACGGATTATTGCCGCGTCCAGCGTAACGATAAAAGTGTCTCAGGGCCCTCTCGAGTGTGTGATGGGGAATGTCAGCACCACACTCTCTTGCTAAAAGAAGAAACGTAAGCACATGTGTCCCAGCTGCATTCAGGTGCCCTTTTCCGTAACCTGTCAGCGCTGACCCTCGACCAGCCCACGCATCGTTGTGCTGCGACTTCGAGGCGTTATCTACCCACTGCTGTATATTTGCAAGGATCTCGGGATCGCCGGTGCGTAGATAACACTCTGCAAGCGGAATACCGCCATAACCGATGTACCACGGATAGGTGTGTGCAGGCGCTTTTCGCGCCCACTCGCGTACAACCGCGAGATCTTGCTCTTCTCCTGTCGAAAGCAGGAACAACATTCCAATGCCACCCAAGCCCTCAGTCGCTTTGGGTTGCGAAAGATAGTCAGCGACCTGACGGACAATCCTGTCGCTCTTGGGGCAGTCAAGAGGCCAAGTGCTGCTGTACTTGCCCAGCACAGGAACCTTCACGAACACCGGCTGATTTTCCCCTTTGATCGCGAATTCGAGTTCTCCATTGCCGGCTTCTGCCTGAGCAAGAATTTGCCCCAATTGAATTCGAGGATCGATACCCTTCAACCGTTCTCCATTGATCGACTCAATGATCTGGCCCTTCCTCAGCCTCTCAGTTGCCGCCGCAGGTGACCCTTCTTCGACGTTGGAAATCCTCATCACAAATGCTGGCTGGATCAAGTCGATTCCTAACCCCACAGGACCAAACCGCTTTATCGTCTGCAACGATTTTGTTTCACTTGGTCGCGTTGAGAACAACCCTGGCCCCTCGTAAAAGGAAGCCTCTTGCGCAACAAGACCGCCACCCAACAAGGTCATTGCGATTAAAACAAAAAGTCTCATTTCTTTTTAACTTCAGAATGGGGAGATTTTTTTCTGGGACGCAAACGCAGGATGACCGCAGTCCCAGCTTTGGGTAGGACGCCAGGTTTCACTTGCCACATTAAAGCACTGTTCTGCTGAGTCTGATGCGACGGCAAACACAATACTTCGTCACCAAATGTTGCAATTGAAATGACATTGCCACTCAGATCTGCGAGGTACTGCTTTGGCCCAGCACCCAAGTCTCTTAGTCGCGATCCAGCAAATAGAAATGCCTGTGGAAACTCAGTGGACCTATCAACGCCGTGTTTTATCTTCTGACTTGGGTCCAATCGTACATCTCCACTCACCTCATCTAAACGCCCAGTCGACCGAACGACAAATTCCGAAATGGGTTTTGCAATCGAATTACCGTCTGAGTTTTTGACAACCAGCATCACCTCGATCGGATCACCCGTTGGTGAAAGATTGACCCACCGCTGTCTCTCTTCGTCAACGAGCTTTCGCATTGCTGGACGCCCATCATCTGCGCCCAATAACAAGAGAGCAGTGTGTATATGCAAGGCCTTGCTGGTGACCGCGACGATCGACTCGTGCTCCTTACTGCCGTTTGTGCAGGCAATCAACTCCAGATAACCAGCATCCAGGCAAATCTTTGCCTCCAAGTCCACGCACTGACTTTTAAAATCAACAACGAGCCCCGGCAAGACAACAGGCTTGCGGACCGGTTTCACCACCGCAACATCTTCCGCACTTGCTGCTGCAGCAAAAAACACGAGGGGAACAAATACGAAAATCTTGCAGGAAATGGTCTTCATCCATTCGCCGGTGAACAAAACACCACGGAGACTGCACCACACTGACAGGCGGTACATGAAAAGAACAGTTTACCGAGTATGGATCTCGGTTTTGCGCAAAACCACCCCGTTTATGAGATTGAACAGAGTTTAGACATACCGCAATGAAGTGCCTGCTTCTCCTTGCCCTGACCAGAATCAATCGCAGTAAGTCGGTTCCCTCCTCGGACAACGCATCATCACACACCGTCTGGGTACAGCAAAGTACCAACTGTATTTTGAAAGCGTTAGACTGCAGCATCTGGATCAATAGTATCCAGCTTGCGATCATCGATAAGTATGTGATGTGGATTGCATACTTCCCCACGGATCGCAAACTCAATCGACCAACCGGTGAAATGCCCC
Source organism: Rhodopirellula sp. (assembly GCA_002690925.1). Lineage (GTDB taxonomy): Bacteria > Planctomycetota > Planctomycetia > Pirellulales > Pirellulaceae > Rubripirellula. The sequence continues at coordinate 6,440 of NZGD01000061.1, read as the reverse complement.
GCCCCAATTCCTGCAAAGGTGCTTTTCGAAAAGGGATGGAGACATTGATCACCAACCTTCCTGCTTTGTGGATATGGGATCACCAAATCCATTACACAGCCGAGACCACATTCATGAAAACCCCGACTTTCGCTGCTCTACTATTCAAGTTTGCGTTTGCCTCATTTCTTAGCCTGCCAACAACTGAACTGGCCGCTGACGACGCAACAATCGTAATTGATTACCCAACAACCATCGACTTGAACGACCAGGCTCACCGGCAGGTAATAGTCGATCGCGAACCCGGCCAATACCTTGGTCATCCGACCACCTGTCTGCTGGAGGATGGCAAAACAATGCTCTGCGTCTATCCCAAAGGGCATGGACGCGGTGCCATCATGTACAAACGAAGCGACGACGGAGGCCTGACTTGGAGCAATCGATTACCCACACCAGACAACTGGTCCACCTCGCAGGAAGTTCCGACCCTGCATCGCGTGGTTGATGCAAAAGGCAAGAAGCGGATCATCATGTGGTCAGGTTTGTACCCGGCACGCTTGGCTGTTACTGAAGACGACGGTGCCAACTGGAGTGAACTGCGATCTGCCGGAGATTGGGGTGGTATCGTGGTGATGGGATTTGTCGAGCCATTAAAGACTGGCAAAGGTCACTACATGGCAATGTTCCATGACGACGGCAGATTTTTCTCCAAAAACGCAAAGCGGACAGGAACTTTCACACTCTACAAAACCCTTTCCGTGGATGGTGGGCTTACATGGTCGAAACCTGACGCGGTCTACAAGTCTTCGGAAATCCATCTTTGTGAACCAGGCTGCATTCGCTCTCCAGATGGAACTAAATTAGCGGTCCTTCTGCGCGAAAATTCACGAAGCAAAAACTCGCACGTTATCTTCTCAGAAGACGAAGGCAAGACATGGACGGTGCCACGTGAACTGCCGCTTTCCCTAACGGGTGACCGTCATACTGGTAAGTACTCGGCAGACGGGAGATTACTTATCAGCTTTCGCTGCAACTCACCAACAGCCAGTCGCAAAGGCCGTCCTTATGAAGGTGACTGGGTCGCGTGGGTGGGCACGTGGGACGACATCGTTCATGGTCGTAACGGGCAGTATTCGGTTCGCTTCAAAGACAACACAAAAGGTTATGACACTACGTATCCGGGTGTTGAGGTTTTGCCAGACGATACGTTCGTCGTCACCACGTATGGTCATTGGATTCAAGGCGAAGCTCCTTACATCCTCAGCGTGCGGTTAAAACTTAGTGAACTCGATGAAATCGGCAGTGATCCAGATGACAAACAGTGATCAGGGCAGGTAGTCAGGGCGATTCCCTCCCAACACCATTGCCCCCTTCTATTTCTCCGCAACATGAATACCTGCGGTATAATGAAATCCTCAAATGCTTAAAACATCAGAAGAAACTTGGACCATGATCACTAGAATAGCCGTTTTCATCCTCAGCCTTACCAGCCTCTCGCTTCACGCCGCAGAGACTGAAAAAGCACCCAATGTCATATTCGTCATGGCTGATGATCTTGGGATAGGTGATCTGCAACCCACTAATCCTGACTGCAAGATTAAAACGCCTCACTTGCTAAAGATGGCGCAGGAGGGAATCACTTTTCTGGATGCACATTCACCCAGTTCCGTGTGCACTCCGACCCGATATGGGGTACTAACCGGACGGTACAATTGGCGATCCCGCCTGGCGAGGGGAGTACTCAGTGGCACAAGTGAGCATCTGATCCCCGCCGATCGCGCCACCGTCGCACACTTGATGCGTCATGCTGGCTACCACACCCAGATGATTGGCAAGTGGCATCTGGGTTGGGATTGGACCAAAGTCCCTTCTGAAAACGGCAAAGGCAAGAAAATCGACTTCACACAACCCGTAAAGAATGGACCTGACATCAATGGCTTTGATGGATACTACGGGCACTGTGGATCTCTTGATATGCCACCTTATGTATGGGTTGATACTGGCAAGATTACGGCTGTCCCCGAGCGTGAAGAAGGAGTCACCAGCAAAGAGGACGCCTACGGCTGGTATCGAAAGGGCCCGATCGGCCCCGACTTCAACATCGATGATGTCCTACCTCATCTATTTCAAAAAAGCCTGACCCACATCAAGGCCCAAGCCAAAAGCGACAAGCCTTTCTTTTTGTACTTACCCCTGCCCGCACCCCACACCCCCATTGTTCCTGTCCCACCCTTCAAAGATGCAAGCGGGATGAATCCCTATGCAGATTTCGTGATGCAAGTTGACCACCACATGGGTGAACTTCTGGCAGCATTGAAAGAGGCTGGCATTGATGACAACACCATGGTTTTTTTCACGAGCGATAATGGTTGCTCGCCACAAGGGAACTTCAAGGTTCTAGCAGACTACGGTCATGATCCCAGCGCAGGTTACCGAGGACACAAAGCTGACATCTACGAAGGTGGTCATCGAGTCCCATTCATTGTGCGTTGGCCTGCGGGCATTGAAGCAGGCCAAACGACAAATACCCTTACTTGCCTGACAGATCTCTATGCCACGATGCGAGAACTCACCAATCAAGCAACCATTGATCAAGGCGGCGAGGACTCCTTCAGCCTCATGCCAGTTTTCAAGGGAAAGTCCAATGGAAGGAACAGCCTGATCAGCCATTCCATTGGCGGATCTTTCTCCATCCGTGAGGGCGACTGGAAACTCTGCCTCGCTGCAGGAAGTGGTGGCTGGAGTGCTCCACGGGAACCGGATGCCAAGAAACAGGGTCTGCCCCCCATGCAACTCTTCAATTTAAAAACCGACCGCGGCGAACGGCAGAACTTGGTGCAGCAAGAACCAGAGCGAGTTTCGGCGTTGATTCGATTATTGAATGAACAGGTTGCGCAGGGCCGATGCACACCCGGCAAAGCCGTCACGAATGATCGCGAAGTCTCTTTTCTTCCGAAGGGTGTCTCGAGACCGGAATCAACCGGTAACACAAAGTAGGATTGTCGAACAAACCGACCTGCAGTACATCCCCTGAAATCCGTTTGCTAATACTGTTCTGACGCTCTATGAAACAGACGTTTCGATCATCCGGGTGCCACTGTCTATTCGCACTTTTTTGTGTTGCACAGTTCCTTCCCACTCAAGCACAGGAAGCTGGCCATTTAGGCCCAGTGCCAGCTGAAACATGCTTGGCAGAGCGTGGCAATCTTATTCTGGATGACGATGGCTCCTTGGAACGCGGTGGAAAAATCACCGCCAAATTCCCGGATTCATTAAGACTAAGAGCCGCAGCGGGGCGGTGGGAGAGATCTGAACAAGCTAACGCATGGCGGTCAACGTGGAATCCCAAAATGGGTCACACACCTGTTGCATCCTACCAAGGCATCACCGCGAATGACTTGATCATCGAGGTCACGTTTCGCTTTGGAGAGTTAACCGAACCATGGCACCACCAATGTTTTCGCATCGCAATCGATGACCGACCCAAAATTACGGGGCACATCATTTCTGCATGGGCAAACCCAAACAACGAATTCATCGAGCAAGGCTTTCTACTGCAACACATTCGAAAACAGAAAGACAAAACCATTATCGAAGACCTCATGCTAGACCACCAGCCACTCACGACCCAAGCACATCAATGGCACACCGCCATACTTGAAGTTGTGGGCGATGAAGCTCTCTTCCGCATGGGACGTCATGTTGCCTATGCCAGGGCAAAGCAGATCGAAATGCCCAAGAACCTTGTTTCTCTGACGATGGGCACCACCTGGCATGAAATCAAACGCGTGCGTATCTGGAACGCAACTGCGAACCCAGCGTGGCCCGCCCACAAAGACAAGACTCTCGAATCGCGAATAGAATTCAAGCCACATATTCATGATTACAACCGCGTGAGAAAACCTGCACATTGACGACGACTGACACGAATCCCACACATACATTTCTGAATGAACGCACAAATCAACCTGCCACCAACCGCTCGTATCATCCACAGTGAACCTTTCTTGACTCGTGTGATGATGCTCAAAATCATTCTTTTACTGGCCTCAGCAACGGCCGCCGCAGAAAAACCGAACATCTTGATCATCTTCACCGACGACCAGGGCTACGGAGACTTGAGCTGCTATGGAAGTGAGCAGAACAAAACGCCGCGACTGGACCAGCTTGCAGCAGAAGGAACACGGTTCACTTCGTTTTATTCACAGACGGTTTGTGGCCCATCCCGTTCAGCTCTGCTGACTGGCCGGCATCCAATCCGTAGTAAAGGCTGGGGGATGCCTGCCAGTGAAATCACCTTCGCTGAAAAACTGCGAGGTGCAGGTTACCAAACAGCTTGCATTGGAAAGTGGGATGTTTCGAATCGAAAACCGATCATTGAACGGATGCCCAATGCCCAAGGTTTTGAATATTACTTTGGTACTCTTGGTGCAAACGATGGCGGCGGAGTGACATTTCACGAAAACAATGAGAAGGTGGGATCTACTCGGGACATGGGAAGCCTGACCACTCTGTATACAAACAAAGCGATTGACTACCTCGAAAATCGCCGTGACCCCGAGAAACCATTTGTGCTGTATGTAGCTCATACGATGATGCACACCATCATCGATGCCTCGCAGCGATTCCGTGGCAAATCAGATGGCGATCTGTATGGTGATGTCGTCGAAGAATTTGATTATGAAACAGGACGGCTACTTGACACCATTGATCAACTTAAGCTTCGTGACAATACGCTTGTTATCTACACAAGTGACAATGGACCGTGGAATCAGGACAAGTACACCAAGAAGAAGAAGGGTCATCCGGCAGGTTCCGTTTTCTGGGGTGACGCTGGGCCACTACGCAACGGGAAAGGTTCGCCGTACGAAGGTGGTTATCGACTGCCTTGCATCGTTCGCTGGCCAGACAAAGTCCCTGCCGGAAGAACTTCGGATGCCATCTTTTCCACGATTGACTTCATGCCCACGTTTGCAGAACTGACCGGCTACACAATACCAAGCGACCGCCACATTGACGGGATCGATCAAACAAATCTGCTGTTGGGAAAGCAGGAATCAGGGCGTGATCATTTTTATTTTCAGGGTGCGGGCATCCGTTTGGGGAAATGGAAATACTTAAAACCTTCTGCTTTCTTCCATAACTACGCGGTAGAGGATGATCGCGAGAAAGTTGATGAACTGTACGATCTCGAAAACGACCTTGGGGAAAGAACCAATCTTGCATCAAAGCATCCTGAGAAAGTCGCGGAACTTAAAGATTTGATGTCCGCAGTAGAGCAATCTGACCGCCTTCGCCCCGAAGACAGCAAACGATAAATCCGACATCCGCAGAACTGCGGAAATCAAGAGCAGGAAACGAGAGCCATGACACAGCAAGCTGACCCAACGAAACAACGCCGCTACGGTATCGAACGCCGCAATTTCATTCAGTACATGGCAGCTGTATCGACTATTCCCTCCGTCGCAGCGGCGGCTGATGAAATCACTGGCAAGAGCCACGAATTCAAAGATTATGCGTTCACCTTGGGCGTAGCATCTGGTGATCCTGAACCAGACGGAGTTGTCATTTGGACACGACTTGCACCCTCACCCCTTAGTGGCGACGGCCTGCCCAATGTACCCATCACGACCACATGGGAGATTGCCACCGATGAATCCTTCACCAACATCGTGCGTAGCGGCAACACAAATGCCATGCCGCAACTCGGGCACTCAGTTCACGTTGAGGTAACCGGACTCAAGCCTTACCGATGGTACTTCTATCGATTTCACGTGGGCAAACAAACCAGCCCAACTGGACGAACCCGCACCGCACCAGATCTGCAAGCAACACCAGATCAATTCCGTTTTGCATTCACGAGTTGTCAACACTATGAGAGTGGATACTTCAACGGTTATCCGCACATGCAGAAGGAAGACCTCGATCTCGTTGTGCATTTAGGAGACTACATTTACGAATACGGTGGGCAAGACAATCGCCCTCGAAAACACATTGGTAATGAAATTCAGACCTTGCAGGATTATCGCACTCGGTACTCGCAGTACCGACTCGATATGATGCTGCAGGAAACGCATCGTCTGTTTCCTTGGATCGTAACTTGGGACGACCACGAATTCGACAACAACTATGCCAACTTAGTATCCGAAGAGCAGGGGGTGTCTCCCGAATCATTTTTGATGCGTCGCAAGAACGCGTATCAAGCCTACTATGAATTCATGCCGCTGCGACGGCGATCATTTCCACAGGGTCCTAACATGACTTTGTACCGTGGTTGCCAATATGGAAAGCTGGCAAATTTCCACGTGCTCGATACCAGGCAGTATCGAACGGACCAACCGAATGGTGATCACCAAAAACCGATGACAGGAAAGGTCTTTGATTCCAACGCAACCATCCTGGGCAAAACCCAGGAGAACTGGTTAATGTCCAACCTTGCAGAATCACGGGCGACATGGAAT
>NZGD01000060.1 GCA_002690925.1 Rhodopirellula sp. | reverse complement strand
TTCCGAAGGCACGATGTAAGACATAGTGTTTTCCTCTGACTTCTATCAAGTGGCCAGACTTTTTCATTGGCCATAAAAAAACGGCGTTACTCGCCGCCTGCAATCTGCAGGTACAAGTAGACGCCGTCGTCTGAATAAATCTGTCGCTGTGAACAGAACCGACATTGGTTCCGTCAGGCCCAGATTTGCAGAGTCTGTGCCAATTTGGATTGATTCAAAAAAAATCAGAATTAAATCAGCTTGGTATGTAATTTCAGGTGGGAGTGCCTGATCTTGGGCCAAGCATGAAGCCTGTTATCACGCACTCGATCGGTGCGTGAACTCTGCGGATTGCTGCAAGCTGGCGCAGCGGTAGCCCGGTTCAGCGGAGGCGAAATCGTACGGGCAGTGCGTAACGGAATTTCTTTCCTGATATCTCATCAGGCACGGCCGGAAGAGGCTCTGCCTGCTCCAGCATGGCCAGGGCCGACTCATCCAGAAGCTGATGTCCGGAGCTGGCTCTCAGGCTGTGGGCCACCAGGGACCCGTCCCTCCGAAACTCGAACACGATCACGGGGGTGCCTTCCTGGCCGAGCCTTCTTGCCCGGCGGGGGTATTCATAGTATCGGGCAAGGTGGCGGCTCAGCCTGGACAGGTAATTGTCCACCTCTGATCTGACGCCAGCGTTCTGAAGCGGAACGGTCGCCTGAGATTGCTCCCGGGTTTCCGTTTCCACGGGATCGCCAACCGGCGTCTCTGCTTCTGTAACCTGCTCTGTGACCTCAGGTTCGGGCGTCGGCTGCGTTACCGGTTCTGGCTCAGGTTCAGGTTCAGGCTCAGGTTCGGGGTCAGGCTCTGGCTCTGGCTCTGGCTCAGGTTCCGGCTCAGGTTCTGGCTCTGGCACGGGCTGCGGCTTCGGTTCCGGCGCAGTCACAGGCTCGGGCGTGGGAGCGGGCTCGCCAGCCAGCTTTATGCGAAGGGCGGGCGCGGTGTTGACGGCGGATTCGCCCAGAGTATTGAGCTCCACCGTCTTTTCGGGAGTTGCGAAGACCAGGGCAACAAAGGTGATCACAAATGCCAGCAGCAAAAGTACCCATCGGGAGCGCGGTTGTTGCGGCATCATTGGGCTGGCTCGGTCAACAACAGGACATCCTGATACCCGGCCTTTTCCAACAAGCGGAAGAGTGCCTCCAGATCCGCCATGCTGATTCCTTCGGAAGCGGCAATTTTCAGGGGTTGCTCTTCGTCAGGCGTTGGCAGTCTGGCAACCAGAGACTCCCTGTCGAGCAGCTCGCCATCCACTCTCCACTCGCCTTCTGCGCTGACAATCATGTCCGCATGGGGCGACTGCTGGTCCTCAGCCTGTTGCGTGGCGGGCAATTCCGGAAGTGGGTCGTCGGTCAACTGGCCGGCGACGATGAAAAACATGAGAAGCAGAAATACCAGATTGATCAACGGCAGAAGTGCATCTTCCACGCGCTCCATCAAGGTTTTGCCGGAGGTAAACGGAGGTGGAACCAGATCGCTCATGGTGTCTGTGGTTTCGCCCGCTTCCAGTGGGTGTCTATATTCTGCTCAGTCAAGCCGCTGAGGACCCTGGTGAAGGCTCCCAGAGGCGTATCACCCGTCGTCGCGAGGTTTACTTCGGTGATACCGGCGTCTCCCAGCTTGCTCACAAGCTGATCGGGGGCCATGGATTGCCCCTGCCATTGCACCTTGCCATTGGCAGTCACGGTCAGCTCAGGCAGAGGCTCGCCGGTGACCGGGCTGCGGCTGGAGGTGTTATTTGCAAGTTCCAGGTAGTCGACTGGCAACAGACGGGTGGTCAGCATAAAGAACACCAGGAGGATGAAGACGACATCGATCAGGGGCGTGATCCGTATCGGGATCGGGCGACTCGGCCTTGGTTCAACCAGTTGCATGGGCGAATCGCTGACCCCGGGCAGTTGTATAGCGGTCGGGCTCGTCCCCGGCTGCCTCGCTGTGAAGCTGCTGTTCAGGAACCTGGTAGTCTGCTTCATCAGCGTCCAGAGTCTGTTCCGGCACAATATGCAGAATCGAAACCAGGGTACTGTTGATGGTCTTGTGGATGCGTCGCAGCCGGAACTCGATCCATGCAGCCAGTGCAGCAAACGGTATGGCCACGACCAGGCCCGCGGCGGTGGTGGTCAGGGCCTCGTAAATACCGCCACTGAGCTGGGTGGCATTGGCACGGCCTTCGGTAGCCGCCATGGCGCTGAAGGCCTCCATCATGCCCAGCACGGTTCCCAGCAGGCCGAGAAGAGGAGCCAGCGCGGCAATGACTTCGATGATCTTCAGGGGCGCTTCGAACGGCTCCAATGAATGCTGCGCATCCCGGGCGGCCGTTTCCCGGATCTTGCGGTCGTCCTCGCCGTTGTGTATCGCCTCAATCGTATCGGCGACAAGGCGCTGAAGCGGATTTAACCGGCCTAATCGGCCTGCCTGATATCGTATTTCGGAAGGCCGCACCGAAGCCGGATTGCTCTGCCAGTCCATTACGGTTTTTTTAAGACGGCCCGACATTCGCGGCGCATAGAGGGCGCCAAGAAGCATCAGATAGACAAAAGTGACGAGCCCGATGACGGCAAGTGCCACGAGCACAACCATTACAGGCCCCCCCATATCAACAAGTTGGGTGAGCGGGCCAGTGTTCAGGGGCAGTGTGAGGTCCGTCATTGGAAAAGGCGCTCGTTGTGCAAAAGTGGATCTAAATAATAACGATTATCATTAAATATGCAAGTGCGTAACCTGACATTGAATGCCTCTCTGGTAGACTTGGACCACGGGTCACCAGAACAGAAAGCCTGAGATTGGAGGTAAGGTCATTACGGGTCGTCGAAACCGTCCGGGAGCGTGGATGCTGTGCTGATCAAACAATGGTTCGGCAGTCTGGTGAATCGGGCCGTTGCCCTCGTGGTGGTGGCGATCATCCTTTCGGCATTGCTGGTAACCGTGGCCGGGTCTCTGCTGAGCCGGTCGGAGCTGGAACAGCAGGCCCGTGACCAGGTGGAAACGATTGCCACCCTGATTGCGGGAGAGCTGGACGACAAGCTGGCCCTGAGGCTCGGTGCACTCAACCATGTGGCCCAGAACCTCACCATGTCTCGCGATGTGCTTAATGCGCGGGCTCAGATTCTGATCCGGCGGCAAACGGCCCTGGAGCATCTTTTTGATGCTGTGTACCTGATGGATGAGGACGGCCTGGTGGTCGCCGAGCATCCGGAGGATTACCGGCAGTCGGGACTGGATGTCAGCAATCGGGAATATTTCCGCCGCGTCGCGTCCACTCTCACGCCGGTGATCAGCGAGCCCTATCTGTCCAACTATCAAGAAAAGCCGGCCATCATGGTCGCTGCGCCGATCTTCGACCACCGCCAACGGTTCATCGGCGTCATTGGCGGTGCCATCGCCCTGGATGGCAACAACTTCCTTGATCAGTTTATCAATATCCGGATTGGCACCACCGGCTATCTGGGTGTTGCCACCCGAAGTGGGTTCGTGGTGGTCAATCAGCGGGATGAAAGGGCCATGTCACCGGTTCGTGTTGCCAATCCGGTGCTCCGGGATGCCATGGAGGGCTTCGAGGGCACCGTGGACACCCGCAACAGCAGTGGTGAAAAGACCATCATGTCGGTGCAGCAGCTGACCCAGGTTCCCTGGTTTGTGTCGGCGTCCTGGCCGGCTCGTGAAGCCCTGGCCCCGATGACCCGGACGTTGGATGCGTTTGTGTGGATTCTGCTGGCGGTGATCCTGTTGATCGCGCCTCTTGCGCTCTGGCGTTTCCGGCGATTGATGGCGCCTCTAAAAACGCTGGGCGAGCAGATTCGCGAGCGCCACCTTGGTATGCGCTCCGACCCGGTGGACGTTGCCGGAGGCAAGGAAATCCGTCAGGTTGCAGAGATTTTTAACACCGTAACCGATGAGCGGGACGAGGTTCTGGTATCTCTCGCTGAAAGAGAGGCGTTTTTCCGTTCCCTCACCCAAAGTGCGCCCATCGGCATCGTGCAGACCGACGTTCTGGGCCGAATTGAGTTTGCCAACCCGGCTTTTGAGGCCATCGTTGGCCATCCGGCGGAGCAACTCACATACAGTTATCTGGCCAATCGTGTGCATGAGAGCGATCGACTGGAGGCGATTGCCGGCTGGAAGACGGCGATCAGGAACCAGAGCGTTTTCCGGGGACGGTTGAGGCTGGCATCGCCGGCACCGGACCGGGTGATCTGGGGTGATGTGATGACGGCTGCAATACAGACGCCTGAAAAGGCGCTCGGCACCATCACTGTCGTTCGCGACATCTCCCACGAGCTGGAGGTGGAAGAGGCCCTCAGGGCAGAGCAGCAGCGCGCAGAGACGATACTGGGCGTGCTCCAGGAAGGGGTTCTGATGGTAGACGTCGAGGGCGTTATTCGTTTTGCCAACGATGCCGCATGTCGTCTTCTGGGAACGGAGGGTGAATGCGTGCTCAGGAACTTCTTCCAGCTGGTCACCATTGAAACGGAAGAACGAGAAATGACGGCGGAGCAGTTCCTGACCGGTGATGACCTGGACAGCCTCTATGTGACGCTCCGCAATTCCCTGGGTGTTCCCTTCGCCATAGATCTGACCATGCTGCACATTCGTCAGGGCCGCGAGGATGAACGCCTGGTGTTTGTGCTGCGGGACGACAGCGACCGGCGCCGGCAGGAGGAGCGGCTGTCCTGGGAGGCGACCCACGACAGCCTCACCCAGTTGCTGAACCGGCGCGCGTTCAATGCTTCGCTGGTTCGCAGCCTGGGTGAGGCCGGTCGTCAGGAAGCCCGTTCGGTACTGATGCTCATTGATCTCGACTATTTCAAACCGGTGAACGATGAAGGCGGTCACCTGCTTGGTGACGATCTGCTCAAACAGCTGGCGGAACTATTCAAGGACGCGGTTCGCCAGTCCGACACCGTGGCCAGACTGGGCGGAGATGAGTTCGGCATCATTTTGCCTGCCTGCGGCATGACCCGGGCCGAGGCGCTGGCGGAACGGATCCGCGCCGACGTGGAGGCGCTTCGCATTGAGCATGACGGCCGCTCATTCGGCGTAACCACCAGCATCGGCCTGACGGAACTGACAGCGGAAGACAGCGGCCCCAGAGAGGTTATGGCCCGGGCGGATGAGGGTAGCTATATCGCCAAATCCCGGGGTCGTAACAGGGTTGTTGTGGTTCCTTCACCACCAGCCGGCTGAGAGACTGGCCTGCCAGAGCAGGCGAATCGCAAGCGCGGTCAGCACGATATTGAAGATCAACGTGAACTTGCTGTTGCTCAGGGAACGGAGCACATGCAGCCCAAGCCAGGTACCGGCAAAGCCGCAGGCAATCATGGCGATAATGAAGGGCAGCCACTCGAAGAACATGAAGCCCGCCGCCCCGAACACCAGCGCCTTGGGCGCATGCTGCAGTGTCATGGCAGTGGCAAACGTGGCCACGGTTCTGAACCGGTCGGTATGAATCTGCTTGATGAACGCTGCAACGAGTGGCCCGGTGGCGCCCACGAACAGACTGACGAAACTGGTCAGCACCGACGCTAGGAATACCCCAGGGGCACCAAATGCACCCTTGGGTAGTGCCGGCCCCCAGCAGAGATAGAGCACGAACAGGGCGATGGTCAGCTGCCAGATGTGGGCGGGAAGATTTACCAGTAGCCAGGCGCCCAGCGCTGCCCCTACGATCACGCCGGGCAGAAACGCGGCAATCACCCGCCAGTCTATGTTCCGCCACGTCAAAGCCGCCCGGCCAACGTTCGAGCCCAACTGAATCATGCCGTGTTAGAAGGACCTGGCGAAACGCTGTATCTATGTATTCTCGCCCCTCTCTCAACCCAAAATTATTCAGTAGACAGGACCGAAATTTGATCTACGCTGAGATCATGGTGGTTCTAGGTCGCCAATTATTAGGCAGACACCTGCAATTGATATCCTTAAAGTAACTGAAGAGCGGGAAACGGTGAAATTGGGCGATGGCCACATAAAATGTGTGAAGGTTGACTTCAGAAATTCCAGCATAGAGAAAGTGCGATTGCTAGGTGCTGCAGTTCCTCAGTTTTTCGATGATCAACTAGCACCCATCCCAGCCGCTAATCTATACATGCGAATGATGTCCGGCCGGTTGGCGGTTAAGAGCCTGCTCACCCTTTCTGAGCATCTCAAAGAGCTCTTGATCTGGCTTTCAAATTCTCAACTGGCGATTGAAGATATCGACGAGGATGCTTTTGACTACTATGTAGAAGCATTGTGCGTTTATAAGAAGTCTGATGGTAGTCAGCTAAGCTGGAACACCGTGAATTCGCGGGCCTCGGCAGCCCACAGGTTTTTACTATGGACATACGAACAAGGCATTTGCCCTAGCCTTAATCCTGTTGAAGCTAAAAACATTAATTTAAGCGCGAAGCGTAAATACCAAAGTAAAGGCCATCCCTCTCGCCCGCTAGCGGAGCCTATAAGCTTCTTGCTTATGGAGGATGCAATCAGGTTCGTTGACGCGTTGGGTTTGGTCTCAGGGCGTACGCATCCACATGTCAAACGAAGGAATATCCTCATGGGCGCGTTCATGCTTCAAACAGGTGCAAGGGTGTCAGAGGTATGTAATTTTCCGCTTAGCGACTTACCAGAGGTAAACTCAAGAAGAATCTCGACACCTGCGCGACTGATAGGCAAGGGGGCGAAAGCCAGAGTGATCCTGATCCCAAACCAGCTGCTATTGCAGTTGTGGGAGTACGTGGATCTTGACCGTGAGACTGTCAGCGATAGGATCTCCAAAGTCAGTGAGGACTGTATTCGGCAAAACCTTTTCCTCTCGGATAAAGGTCAAGCGATTGCTACCAATTGGGTCCAAAAATTATTCAGAAAAGCTGGGCAGTACGTAGGGATCAAGTCAACGCCACATATTCTTCGGCACACGTTCGGAACATACCATTATCTGTTAAATCGAGATCTGGTTGGTTTAGCAAAGCTTATGGGCCATGAATCCGAGACCACGACACACCTATACTATGTCCACACGGCCACATTAGTTTCCTATTCGGGAACGTATTCAGGTCTTCAACGCGAGCTTGATCAAATGATAGAGGCCTCTCTTGGGTAAGAAAAAGTACGCTAGTGTTATGGCCCTGGGGGCTGCAGAGCAGCGTGTGCAGTCCGATCTGGTTTTCTCGGTTACCTGCAAAAATGATGGTAAACGAAAGACCTTTGATTTCTCGAAGAAAACCTATGCTGAAAGCTCCCGGCAGATTCTGGAGATCTTTGTCTGGGCATTATTCAAACTTCGGTATCTGCAAGGAAATAATACTCGAATAGCTATATATGATTCATCAAATAGATTCTTTGAGTTTCTTGAGAGGCATTCGGTTTACCAACCGGATCAGCTTAATTCAGCGCTCCTTTCTAGATTTGCTGAATGGCTAAAAAGATATGCACCAATTAGTTATTCGACAGCTGCTTCGCGATATCGATCTTTGAAATCTGTATTTCTTCAGATGAATAATCACCCAAAATTGATAGAGGAGTTTGTCCCACCTAGAAATGTCTTCCCGAAGTCTACGAGTCTCCAGAGCCCCAATATTGGTTATGACAAAAAGGAGCTTAAGCAGATTTTTAAAGCGGTGGTCCAGGAGCTTCGAAACCAAAAAGATAAATTCGAAACCACCTACACGCCAATATATATCGGGAAGCCCCCTCCGATGGAGGGAGTCGCTGAATTGAATGCATCTACAGGGAAAAGGGCTTTATGGGCGAGCAAGGAACACCTTATCTGGTATTTTGAAAATACGTTGAGTTGCCAGCGTATTTCGAGTTATACCGATATCATTAAATACCCAAAGGGGCACACGTTTTGGTACGGTGTGAAGCGTGACTATCCAACGGAAGAATATTCATCCGTCCAGGAGTTCTATGATTGTATTGGCGCTGACTCGAATTATACACCTAAATACCTGGGGCAGACGACGCCGATAAAATATTTAACTCCGTGGAAAAATAAAGAATATGTTATTTGGTATTGGGAAAATTTCATGGAGGCGAAGCCTTATACAGACAAAATGTTAAGGCGGAAGTATCCTGAGTTTCGTACAGCAATGAGAGAAAATTGGAGAGGCTATGGCGAATTTTTCAGGGAAATGAAGGCTTGGTCTTGGATCTCTGCTTACGATTTAGCTCCCTATTACTTGATGCTGTTACTCAGAACGGGGCTGAATCCGAGCACCATTCAACGGCTGACAGTCGATTGCATAAAACCTGATCCAATTGACCCAGAAAGAAAATATATAGACTGGACGAAGTACAGGTCTTCAAAGAAGGGTAAAACAATACCTGAGCAGGAATCCGAAAACGATACGTGGGCGATCTCAATAATAGAACGTGTAATCAAAATTACGGAAAGGATTCGTACGAAAGGTCAAGCAGAGCTCTGGATAAGTAACGCTAACCCCCAAAAGGAGCCGAAAACTTTCGGTTCCGGGTATTTTCACTCAGGTGTGAAGAGATTCTTCGATAGGCACCCAATTAAAGCCTCGGATACAGGCGACAGAATCTGGGTGCAGGCGCACCAAATTCGGCCTACCCTCGCATGGAATGAGTACCTCAGGACTGAAGATCTGAGGTACCTACAATCACTTTTGGGGCATGCTGATTCATCTACAACCGCAGAGTATCTGCGAAGAGTTGAGGACCCCCTTTTTAGATCAAGGCGCGCAATTCATCAGGAGGCGATGTTCCTTGGGTTAACTGAGGGCGGTTCGGTCTCCGAGGATTACCTTAAGGCCAACGAGTCAAGGGTGATAGCCAAGGATACGGCCAACGGAATCCATGATGGACTTCTGAACCATTGTAAAAATCCATTCGATGCGCAGATCCTAGGACAACGGAAAGGAGAAATCTGTGATGCTGATGTCGAGGTTTGTCAAGGTTGTCAAAATCTTGTAATAACTCCCGAAGACATAAAAAAATACTTTTGCTTCATGAGTTTTCATTGTTATTTATTAAATATAGATGAGATCTCACAAGAAGAGTTTGAAAGAGCTACAGAAAATAAAAAGTTTTTTTGGGAAGAGTATATTTTGCCTAAGTACCCAAACGCTGTTGTCGAAAAAATAAGGACTGAGTCAAGGATTTCACCTATTCCAGTTTGGGACCCCGCATTGTATGAGGGTAGGAGATAGTGACTAGCGCAAGCCATTTGAAAATTGAACCTTCGGCTTGGGAGCGCTTTAAGGGCGTTGAGAAAGATGAAGTAAGGTATCTAGATATTAAATGTTTAGGTGAAGAGGGGAAAGATAAACTTAGAGTTTCTGGATCTTCATGTTATCGAGAAAATGTTTGGGACTTTACTCAAGAGTATCCAGAGTACCGTTCTTCGGATGTTACTCTCAATTTTCGAAAAATAAAATTTTCAGATGGAAGTGACATCACGGATCTAAAAAAATCACTCTATCTAGATCAAGCAAAAGAGTACGTCTACACATTGTTGGTTCAACCGCCTTGGTCAAGGCCAAAACTCACGACCTATTTTTCGAGTATAAAGAATGGATTGAAGGCGATTTTCAATTATATGTTTGAGAATGGCTTCAATTACCTATCTGAGTTAGATAAATATGACTTGGACGAATTTTTAGGCCAGTTGGCGATCAGAAACCATTGTATTGGTAGGGCCATTACCAACAGGACTTTGACCAGTCGTTCGCAGGGGCTTGACTGGTTGTATGAGCAGTCAACGAAGATGAGGCACGGCCTGCGCATCAACCCATTTCGCGATTTTGGATCACGTACACAGTGGGCAGCATCTGCGGCAGAGATTGCCTTGGGTAGAAAGGAATCCAGTACCAGAGAAATGCCTGATTCAGTCGCCGGAGAATTGGTTGCGTGTGCGATCAAAGACCTACAGTTGGCCGATGCCCTTGTCGAGATGCGGCGTTTAAAGGCCCAATATGAATGCCGAGAGGTAACGCAAGATGAGCTTCCGGTAAGGATCTCAGGGGTATTCAAAGAATATGGTGTCTATGATCCCGGCTCTCCTTGTACAGAAAGAAAGCTAGCTTCGCGCCTTAGAGCAGCAGCTTATGTGATAGTTGCAATTTTTACCGGTATGCGAATCTCCGAAGTACAAGAAATCCGATTTGGCGCGGAGAACAACTGGTTGGTTCAGAAAGTCGATATCGATGGCGGAATTAAAAATTTGCACTTTGTAGTGACCCATACGAGAAAGCTGGAGCCGAGACCGAGAGAGTATCACTGGCAAACTATTCCGATCGTACAGGAGGCGATCGAAGCGCTTGAGAAGGTTAGCTACCCGTTTTTTGAAAAAGGTAATCCTTACCTATTCGCAAGTCCAAGGTCGAAATATTCGGTGTCGAAGACCTCCCTTGATTTCTCTCTAAAGGCATTTGCACGGGTGCACCGTATTCGTCACGCCGGTGATATTTGGCCACTGGCCAGCCACCAATTTCGGAAAAAGTTCGCAAGAATTTTGGTCCGCCAAGGCCTAGGTTTGCGGGCACTCCAAGATCAGTTGAAGCACTACGATATCGAAATGACCAAAGTCTATGGCGACCCAAACCTCTATGCCGAACTTCAGGCTGAAAAGTTTGAATTGTCTGAGGAGCTCCTGGAAGAATTCGTTGGATCTCAAATTCCAGTAATTGGCGGTGGCGCAGAGGAGTTGCATGCACTGCGGAAAGAATTCATCGGCCTGGCTAAAAAGGATCGTGGTGCTTTCCTCAAATCCCTCCCAGAAAGGGCTTTGGTCGAGCAAACGGATGATGGGTTGTGTTTTTATCGCGCGAAGAAAGCTCTTTGTGGAGGTGACAAAAGCAACTGCAGGCCAGCTGATTGCAACAACTCGTGGATACCTGCAAGTGGGAAGAAAAGAACGTTGATTTGGCGAAAACAAGAGAATGAAAGGATGGTTTCGTTCTTCAAAAATCAGCCTCTCAAAGTGTCTTTTTTGAGGGGGCGTATCGAAGAAATCGATAAACTTCTTCGCCAACTTGACGGGCCAGAGGACCAACCATGAAAGTGAAGCAAAGAGGGAGTCATCAGGGGCTTCTAAAAAATAGAGAAGAAACAAAACGTCAGAACACTGAAGCGTTGTGGCGGCAGGTTATTCGCTTACGTAAAGAGAAGCCAAGCTCACTGTGGTCTTTCAAAGAGGTTTGGTCTGGAGCTGGGTTGAAGAGCAACGTTGCACTGGATAGTCCCTGGAATGCCCACGTAAAAGAGGCGATAGAAGATCATAATAGATCGGTAAGAGGAGAGGCTGATCTGGGACCAGAGGGCCAGTCCCAGCGTAAAACTCTAAGGATCACCAATAAGGCATTGCGACAGGAAATCGAAAAACTGAAGTCAGACATAGATAAGTCCCTGTCCCAGATAGCAATATGGGAGTCCGAAACCATTTTCTATCAGCGAGAGAATGCGCGCTTGAGAAACAAGATTGAACGCCTAAAAAATTAACGTCACATATCATGGGCCGGTCAAGGCGTGCGAAATCGGAAAATAAAACAAATGACCTTTACACATGTACCCTGCAGAGAAATTCGACGTAATGATGAGTCCTGCCTAGTGTCCGTTCATACGGGGTCAGGGTCAGTGATGAACATTTTTAAGTTGAAAACGGTTAGGCCAGAGGGGGGCGGGTTAACCCGCCAATATGTTTGAGCCACTCTCTAGGGATTTCTAAACCCAGCATCAATGTTGGCGAATGGGCCTATGGACGCAGCGGAAGAATTGTTACAGCGCCCGCAAGATCGCGACCGTTATTTATCAGCAACCGAAACTCGTCAGCGGGGTCGATTCCTTGCTCGAATGCTTGAACCCTTCGTAACCACCCCTCGCTCACCAATCCGCTGAAATAAGCAGGTAGTCCACCATCTTGCTCGAAAGGTTCAAGCTGAAGAGGAAGGCTCAAGCTCAACGCCGGTAGCCGATTGGTTACGTAATTAGGATCATAGATAAAGCGAACAACCGTCCCTTCGCGTTCAAGGGTCCCCGCCAATTTGCCATGCATAAATACTTGTGCTTGCGGCAAAGTTTTATTCTCCTCAAGTTTAGCTGATGACGCTTTGGGGACGCTGGCTTCTTGCTTTTTTACCAAGACTAGTTCAACGGAGTATGAGCCAGACAAATCCTGTTTCGTATTCTTATCGCGACAGGTTCTTGCCGCGGCTTTAGTCAAGTTACAAAAAGGGAGAGAATTTCATTCCAGAATCGATTGCTGACGTGTAGATCGATACTGTTTTTCTCAGACGATCCCTCATTATGGATCGACTCTTCGACAGAATTTCGTCCAACTGGATCCAATGGTAGCGAAAGATCTTGGCCCTCCACTAATTCAATCTTTTTCGATGTTTGACCATCTGTACTCACTGAGTCTGAGTGGATTGACACAACTCTTTCCCCGGGAAGGTCCTCTTCAATTCTACGAGCGAACTCCGTAAGACTTGGTTCTGCAAGTACATAAAGCCACGCGTTTGAATCCGCCATCTCGGTTTCCTGCCGTCTGAGGATTCGCCCAAGAACCTGTCGAAAATGCAATTCTGTTCGAATACGACTTAGGTGACAGCAAACGTGAAGCCTGGGAATGTCGGTTCCTTCGCTGATCATACCGACTGATACGATCCAACGCGCGCTGGAGGTTTTGAACTTTGAAATGGTTTTTTGTGCATCAGGCGATTTATATGTGACGATGATTGATGTCTCATCAATCATCGAAAGGCGCCTCGCAATTTGTTCCGCATGTGCCACGGACGAGGCCACGACAAGCCCTCCCGCCTCAGGTGCGCTTCGTCGGAGGTTAGTTAATCGTCTTGATGCCTCAGAGAGAATCTGGTCAATGATTTCATCTCGGAATAAAAAATCCGGGTATTTGATGTGCTTATTTTCAAGCGACTCACTAATGCTTGCGAAGGACCTGCAGCCGAACGCTGATGATTGAAGGCTGATTTCGCGATTATCCACGAGGACAATTTGAGGTGCCCGGCACGTTTGGTCCGATATTGCTCTCCGCAGACCGTATTCGTAATCGCAGGAAATCTGCCCGTCCGAGTCTCTGTAGTGAGATAGAGCGATCGGGCAGTTATCGGTTCGCCATGGAGTGCCGGAAAGAGACATGGTGTAGCTTGCTTTACCTTGAATCCTCTCAAGAATAGTTCTGCCCCAACTATTGCCAATGGAGGAATCGCTCCAATTGGTACCAGAGCAATGATGAATTTCGTCCAGAACAACGAAGACTCGGTACTCGTCCAGTACTCGCCATAGCTCATCGGGCAGAGTGTCCATTGACTGATAGGTGTACGACCCCCCGGCGGCGCCCATTTGGCCATTGAAACTGCGCCCAAGAACTCGACTGAAAGTTTCTGCCACACCCCGTGCGACGGCTCGTGACGGGGAGAAACAAATTACAAAATCGATCTTATTCTCTAAAAAGAGCGTTTTGGCAACGGACGCGACCATCACAGTTTTTCCTGCCCCTGGTGTCGCATGACAGAGAAAATGAGAATGTCTTTCATAGACCGCTAAAGCGCTCTCTGCGCACTCTATCTGCCAATTACGGAGCTTGATCTGAGTCATCGATGGCTACCGATATCGGCTAGAATTGTCTCCACTGCCCGTAGTTGGCCAAGTAGTTTGGTGCTTCTTTCCCGGGATTCTAAATATTGTGTTCTAACGGTTTGTTGCAGCGAAGGAAACTTCTTACACAAGCGTTGATACTCCTCAGCCTCACCGATGCTAGCGATGAGTTCTACCTTGCGCGTCGACAGTTCTTCCATTAATCCTTCGAGAATGGCCGGTTCCATCGGGGGAGCAGCTGTTCCCTCTGAAGGCTCAAATGGAGAGGGTTTGGCTTCAAGAAGGACCCCCTCGGGCGCACCCTCGTAGATGAACCTGCAGCCCCTCCCTTTTTCACCTTTGTGCCGCTTGATCACAAAAGCTGACTCAAGCCGGAGCACCTCTTTATAAATGTGTTTACGGATCGAGTTACGATCTAAGTCACGAGAGCGAGTCATTTGCGTAACGTACAGATCCCTGATCTTGGTCGTTGAAAAAGGAGTATCTCCGCGAAGCTTCAGTGTCTGAAGCAGGATTTGATCGATGCGAATTCGCTTCTTTTTGCTCATGGGAGAGTCCTTAATGGGCCAAACTGAGGAGTCGAAAATTAAAAAATGGGTAGTATATGCCGTGGCCCCTTATGCCTCAAGAAACCATAGTCTTGCCTTTTATGAGGGCAAGAAATGGGGTCACCGGTACGTGAAGCGTTTGGAAGGCATCTCCGCGAGATTAGAAAATCGAGAGGGTTCTCTCAGGAGCGCTTGGCTCATGACGCTGGGATCGACAGAAGCTATCTTGGAAAGGTTGAGAGAGGGGAGGTAAATCTCACAATAGAAAGGATTTATTTGCTCGCTAAGTGCTTGAACTGCAGTCCCAGAGACCTACTGCCTGATTGTCCTCGCTCGAATTGATAGGGCTAGAGTGTGGTGGGTAGCGCTACTCTGCCGATCCGCATGTTGATTGGCCAAGTAATTGAGCGTTGAGTATCTTCATTGCCCCAAGCTTCCGAAAATTCATGAGTGAAAGCCAAAAGCCCCTCCTCATGACCAGCCTCTCTAATCTTCCGAACTGCAGACCAGGTAAAGAGGTAGCCGAGGAACTCTCTCAGCCGCCACTTTTGCCTAATTTCCAAGGGTGGTGCCTTAAGCTCCTCGAATGGGAAGGCGATAGTTGAGTAACCAGAGTCTACCAATGCGCGCTCGGGAGGCCAGTATGGTCCGACTCCATTTAGATAGAAATTCTGGAAGATGTTATTGAGTTCTGGTTCGAGAGTGAGAACCCCATAACTTATTAGGGCTATGACAGCATCGGGGGTGCTAACTCTACGCACTTCACTATAAAAGGCATGTAGGTCGAACCAGTGCGCAGCTTGGGCTGCAGTAATAAGGTTTGCGCACCCATCGGGCAGGGGTAAATGCTCTGCCGGCGCGCACTTATAGGTAACTTTCTCCGTTGAGTTGGCGTTTCCAATTTGGTCTGCGCTGGGATCTATTCCGATAACATTGTTGAAATGTGGGGTGAGAAGTTGTGCTAGTTGGCCATTGCCACACCCGACATCAACAGCAAGTTGGACGCTTGGGGACACATGAGCCAGGTAGGTAGCAAGTTCAGGGGGGTACTCAGGACGGAAGCGTGCGTAGTCAGCGCCGCCTTGATCAAACCAGTTTCTGCTTTTTTTAGAATTGTCGGTCATGTACTGCCTCTTTCGCGCTTAAATTTTCTTCGCTACGCCGGAATTGTAATAGCCCCCCTTTCTGGGCGCATCGTTTCAAATAAAAACTATTGTTTTCGGCGAACTTCGACTAATCTTGCATATTGATAAGATGCAAGATATTCTTGCGCGCTCTCGGAATGGAGTTCGTTATGAGTGACGTTATCAGCCAAAGACTTGCCCACCTAAGAAAGGTACACGGCATTCCCCAAAGTGAACTTTCGGAAGCGATGGGCTTTAAAGATAGGCAAACTCTTTCAGCGATTGAGTCCGGTGCACGGAGGATTAAAGCTGATGAGCTAATTCGCGCGGCCTCAAAATTAGGAGTTTCACCAGAGGTCTTCACCGATCCATACCGTTTAGTTGGCGAAGGTCGCTTCTCTTGGAGACATACTGACGCTTCCACAGATGAGCTGTGCGCTTTTGAGGAAAAGGCAGGCGTTTGGATAGCGATGTATCGTAGGCTATGCGAACAAAGGGGTGAATGTAATAGCCCGATATTGCCTCGAATGGATCTGACAAAAAAGAGTTCGTTTGAAGAGGCTCAGAAGTATGGTGAGGAGTTGGCTGAACAGCTTGAGCTTGGCCCCATCCCGGCCAGAAACTTGGAGGTGGCAGTCCAAAAAAGTTTGAAAACCCTTGTCCTACACGTTAATTCCAACAAAGGAATTTCGGGGGCCGCCTGCCAAGTAAGTAAGCTCAATGTGATTCTTATCAACAGGGATGAGTCTGATGAGCGTCGACATTTTGATTTAGCTCATGAGCTCTTTCATATTCTTACGTGGGATGTGATGCCTCCGGAGCATTTTGAAACGACCACGCTACCTAAGAAGCGAGAGCAAAAGCGAGTCGAAGATCTAGCAAACAATTTTGCTGCAGGGTTGCTAATGCCGAGTTCTGCATTGGCGCGTCATCTCGAGACCCTGCCTAGTGGAATTAGTGCTCTAACCGAGTGGTTAAACAAGTTAGGTAAAGAACTGGAGGTCTCCGCTGTGGCACTCAAGTGGAGGTTAGTAAATCTCGGTGAGTTGAGTGCCGTGGATGCTCGGAAGATTGACGACAGTTCGCTCAGAAACCATGGTCAGGTCCTTGTTAGTCGTAAGAGGCCACCACTCTTCAGTGCTGTGTTTGTGGAAACACTTTTTTGGGGGCTGGCTGAAGGGAAGATATCTGCACGTAAGGCTGCGAGGCTTTTGGATATGACGATTGACGATATGTTATGTCTCCTCGATGATTACGGGCTGGAAACAAATATAGATTTATAGAGATTTAAATGAATTACGACAAGGATCAAGTTGTTCTGGTAGACACTAATGTCATTATTGAAGCTCATGCTACAAACGTGTGGAAATCAATAGCAGACTTCTTTGCCCTTGAAACGGTAGTGAAGTGCGTAGAAGAGACACAGACTGGGTACCAAAATAGGACACCGGAGCAGCAGATTGACCAGTCTTTGCTCCTCACATCTTTTGTGACGGTCCATGATCCCTCAGAAGAGGACCGTTTCGCTGTTCGTTTGGAGCACGAGAGCCTGGATGACTTGGATGCTGGTGAAAGGGATCTAATTGTTCACGCGTTTGGTCGGACCGATGACGTTTGGCTATTAGCGAGCCCAGACAAAGCTGCGATGAGATTCATATCAGAGTTAAATTTGACGAACAAATTAGTTTCGTTAGAGAGCATGGCCAAGAGGGTCGGGACCAAACCTAGAAAGGCTTTTAAAAGTCAGTATACCGAGAAGTGGCACGCAATAGAGCGGAGTAACCTACTCCTCTCGACCAAAAATTAAAGTTATATGTACAATTTACCCTTCTCTGCTCTGACGGGTTCCTGTCAGTATGTAAGAACCCCTGTTTTAGTCGCATAGAGGATTAGAGCTTTCAGCCCGCTGAGGTCGCAAAGCAGACATTCGGGTAGCCGATCAAGAACTTTGCAATGGTCTCCGTATGGACTTCCCCAGTTAATAACGCAACTCAAGAAAGCTTTATGATCGCCCCCCCAGATCCGTCGGCAGTATTGACAAAAGGCAACCCTCGCTTGTTAATGCGGAAGGCCCTGGGCAAGGAGATTTGAACAGGGAAATCTACTTTTACTGTGCTCAAGAGTCTTCCTGAATAAGAGCAACGAGATCGTGTCTGATTTCTTCTTTGCTCAGGTCTGGCCGCATTAACAAGCGAGGGTTGCCTTCGCGATCAAATACATAAATCGCGCTACTGTGGGAAACCGCATAGTTGCCGTCTGGGCCAGGTTCGTCATAACCGAAGGTTGTCCGATAGCGTTTAGCCAGTTCCCGAAGTTGCTGCTCTTTTCCGGTGAGACCGACAATATTATCACCGAAAAAATCGACGTATTCTGCGAGGCGCTCAGGCTTGTCACGTTTGGGGTCGACACTCACGAATAAAGTGAGCACTTCGTCCTGAAGCTCTGGAGACAAGCCACTGGTTGCCTGATTAAGTTTTTGCAGGGCAGTCGGGCACACATCGGGGCATGAGGTAAACCCGAAAAACAGCATTCTCACGCGGCCACTGTAATCGCTGCCAGATACAGGGTCGCCCTGGCTGTTGATCAGGTCGAACTCAAGCTCAGGCATCAGGCCACTGATGTTTTTCCCATGCCAGACTTCGTCGTTGCCGAGGCAACCCGTAAGCAACATGGCCAAAACCATCATTGAAATGGCCGGTACGATTTTGGTGGGCTGTCGCCAGAAACCGGTCCTCATGAGGTTGTTTCCTTCAGTTTTTTGGGATGATTGGTATATTTTCCGTCCTGATGCATGGCTCGCCGGAGCATCAGAAGAATGCCAAGGATGCTCATCATGGCTGGAGGGATATAGGTCAGCATGCCGCCCAGAAGCTGGTCGACTTCCGGGTCCAGCGGCCAGGCTCTGCCACAGACTTCGTAAACGTCGTAGACCATGTCACGTGAGAACACGATCCACGCCCCAAGAAACATCTGAAGCACACCTGCGGCAGCCAGAACCAACATGCGTCTGCCATACCCAAGTGATGAGGTGATCGCCGGCGGTCTTGGATCAAAGATCAACCACCAGAACAGCAGACCATCCAGCAACATGCTCCAGTTCATGACCCAGTACAGATCCCGGCTGAGCATGGCGTCGAAATGGATCGATGGCCACAGCCAGAAATAAATGAGCCCAACAAAAAGGAAAAGGGCGATGAAGGGCTGCTGCAGAACCTGATAAATCCAACCCAGAGGCCGGAGTTTGCGTTTCCAGCCCGGGCTTATTTTTTCAAACCAGAACCGCATGACCGGCAAGGGGTTGGACAGTGCGATCAGGATAGGTCCGATGTGATGAAGAATCAGGTGCTGGCCCCGATGAACGAAGAACATGTACTGCGCGTAGTAATCAAAGCGGGTCTGCATCACCGCATAACAGATTATTACCCCCAATGTGAAAGCAAAGATTCGCAGCGCGCCCGGCCGATCCTGATCCGGCATCCGAAGCAGTCCGATGCCATAGAACCCCATCACGAGCATGTAGCTCAGCACGGTTAGCGGCGAGAAATCGTAGGGTAGAAGGTAGTCTAGCAGTGACATAGCGTTGCCGGTTCTGGTGTTGTTATTTCGATGACTCTACCTTGGACGTCACAAGGTCGTACAGTTCCTGAGGCCCCAGCCGACTCAACTTTTCTCCGTTAACGTAGAATGTCGGCGTACCAGAAATTCCGACCCCTTTAACGTCCGCAGCATCTTGTTGAATAATGCCGTCAATTTCGGGAGAGTTCATACTGGCACGGGCGGCCTCAACATCGAGTCCCGCTGACTTTGCTGCATCCCATGCTGCCTTGATATCGGGGTCATCATGCCATTGGGGCTGTGCCTCCATGACAGCGTCAAGCACCGGCTTATAGACCTTCTGTTCGCGAGCCGTCTCCAGGATTCTGACGGCCTCCTCCGAGCCTTTGTGAAACAAAACGTAGCGCAGGACCAGGCGCACTTTTTCCGGGTACGCAGCCTGAATCTGTTTCACATAGGGATGCATAGCCCGACACCCTTCGCAGGAGGGATCGAAGAACTCAACAATGGTTACCGGTGCGTCTTCGGGGCCTATGATAGGAGAATAGTCCCTTACCAAGGGAGTTTTGTCGACAGTGGCAGTTTCGCTAGTAACCTGAGAGCGGTCATATACAACAAAAGCGGCAGTGAATACCGCTAGGCAGAAAAGGATGAGGCTCACGACCAAAGTTCGGGTTCGCACGTTAGATCTCCATATATTTTTTGATTAGTTTTATTGGTGTCAGACTTTTAAGTGTTTGGTAGCAGCCGGTTGGGCACCCACCTCAGATAGAACATCATTCCAAACAGTTCCACTAACGACTGGACGACAATTACCACAACGGCCGCCGCCCAGGCTTCTGGCATTGACAGTGCCAAAGGTAAAACCACAAAGGAGTTGCGCGTGCCAAGGCTGAAGACAATCGTTCGTCCGGTCTCGGGCGGCAACTGGAAGACCTGGCGCAGGACTTTCCCAACCAATGCCGCTGCTAGTAGATAAGTCGGAAAAAGAACCATCAAGATCCAGACAATGCCACTGGTACTGGCGATCTGGCTGACCTGTGCCATCGAGATTATGAAGAGTATGATTGTGAGTAGAGGAACTGGCATCAGTCCCGTTGCGCGAACGAACCGGGAAGTTCCTCTGGAGTTTTCGGCCCATGTTTGCGTCAGAAATGCCAGGATAAGCGGAACGACAATCAGCCCGATAAAGGCAGGTAGGAGGTGCCGCTCAAGCTCAAGATTCACCCCAAACTGGTTGCCTAGGAAGAGCCACAAGTACAGTGGCAGAAGAACCAATTGAGCAATCAGCAGAACCGGCGTTGCCGCAATGGCTCGGGTGCTGTCCCCCTTCCCAAGATGAGTAAAGGTGACAAACCAGTCGGTACAGGGCATCATCAATACCAGAAGCACGCCCAGCTTCAGCGCATCATTGTTTGGCAGTGCCAATACCAACAAGGCGGTTATCGCTGGCATCACCAAGAAATTGCCGGTCAGCAAGGCACCCATGAACCGACGATCCCGGAATACACCTGACAGATGAGTCAACGGAGTTTGGGTAAATGTGGCGTAGAGCAGAACCCCGAGTAGTGTCCAGATCAGGTAGTCCGGCACAACCTCGCCGGGAGAAGTCTTCCAACCTACGAAAAGGCCGAGGACAACAGCGATGAGGTAGGCCCAGACCTGATGGCGTTCAATTATGTCTCGCATGGGGTCCTTGCGCCTTGGTGATTCAACAATTAATTCGATGTTACATCTTGAAGAACTTTACGTAGCAGGATTCGCCAACGAAGCTGGCGATACCGGTACAAAATCTGGGCGTATAACCACACCATGACCGTGAGAACGCCCGCTTTGATCTCCACCTCGTCCAAGTAGGTGCAGGCCTCGTTCCCGTTAGGTGAAACTCGAATGACGTGGTCCCAGACGGGGACCAACCCTCCGCCTTCTTTAGTAGAAAGAGTTCGCTTGTTATCGTCGATCTTTTCGAACGTTATTGAATGTCTCCACGCAGGAACGCAGTTAAAAAACTGTAAGCGTGTAACCTGCGTCTCACCTTCTTTCCATTGCTGCGGAAAATGTTTGGCGTCACCAAAACCCAGGAGGCCCTTACAGACAAAAAGCAGTGTTTTGCTTTTCTTGACCAGCGCCCAAACGTCATCCGCGGGCGCGGGAAAGGTTGTTGAGATTTCTACACGCACACTTACATTCCTTGTCAATTGAACTGCGTCGCGCAGTGGGCGGTGTTTGGGCATTGATCATCCTCACGTTCCCATTGGATGGTCGTATGCTGGATGCCAAAGTGCTCTTTGAGCATGTCAGCGGCCTCACTGATAACCTGGTCATCACTTTCTGAATTGGGCTTCACCAAGTGCACGGTCAGGGCATTTTCGGTGGTACTCAGTGCCCAGATGTGAAGGTGATGGGCCGATTGAACGCCAGGTAGATTCTCCAGGCGTTCATGGACTGCCGAAGGATCAATGCCCTTGGGAACGGCATCGACGGCCAGTTTTACGGAATCTTTCAGTAGCTGCCAGGTGCCAACAAAGATCACAGCGGCGATAACAAGACTGACGATGGGATCAATCCAGGTCAGGTTGGTAAACATCAGTACCGTACCGGAGATCACCACGCCCACTGATACCGCTGTATCTGCGGCCATATGTAAAAAAGCGCCGCGGATATTGATGTCGCCTTTCTGCCCTTTGAGAAAGAGCATCATGGTGGCGCCGTTGATCAATACGCCAATACCAGCCACGATCACCACAGTCAGACCCGCAACATCGGCAGGCTCTGTCAGGCGTTGAATGGCTTCCCAGGTGATGCCGCCAACAGCAGCGATCAGAATAAGCGCGTTAAAAAGGGCCGCCAGGATGGTGGTCTTCTTGAGGCCATAGGTCTTGCTGTAGGTTGCCGCTTTGCTGGCAAGCCAGCTGGCTACCCAGGCCAGTATCAGCCCCATCACGTCGCTGAGGTTGTGGCCCGCATCGGCGAGCAATGCCAGCGAACCGGAAAGGACCCCGTACACCGCTTCAATCACCACAAACAGCGTGTTGAGAAACACCGCAATCGCAAATGAACGGTTATGAGTGTCGAAATGATGGCTGTGATCGTGACTGTGGTCGTGCATGTCGGCCTCTATCAAAGAAGGTGTGTATTCAGTCATGAGCCCTGTAGTAGCTATAGGGTCAAATGCATACCGTTGGTTTCGTCTCCTGCTTAGGCAGCTAACCTACCGTTCGCGTGTTTCCTCCAATGCGCGTGCCAAATCCTCTGGTAACGGCATGGGCGTAAAAGCGCTGACGTTTGCGCGCCCTGTGTTTCCAACCGGAACCCAGATGCGGGAGAAGAGCAGGGCCGCAATCGCCCGAGTAAGCTGCCCAAGGACTTCGCGAGCATCTCTCGTCCGCCAACCCAGTCTGAGCATCCGTATATGAGTTCCGGCGTGCGCTAGAGCGTATTTCTGGCTGAGGATATGGGCGCGTTCAAGATTGGTGAAGGCAGACTGGAAATCGCCCCGTTTTTCTGCCTCGTGGGCAGCCTGAAGTTCCGCACCAAAGAAGCGTTTCAATTCACTGTGCATTGATTCCTCCTCCTACTCTCTTCCTTAGTCGCCCGTTTTTAAGCGCGGGTCTTCCACTTGTTCATCGGGACTTTTTTGGGTTCTAAAGCTAGTGGCCAAAATCATGATCACGCCCAGGACTATAAAGACGTCGGCAAGATTGAACGCCGGCCAATGCCAGGATTGCCAATGAAAATCCAGGTAATCGACAACATAACCTCGAAAAACCCGATCGATGACATTTCCGAATGCGCCGCCAAGTACCATCGCTAAGGCCAAGGATTCTGTTCGCTGATGGCTGTTCCGAATCAGTTTGACCAGAACAGCTGAGACGACAACGGCTATCGCAATAAAAAAATATCGCTGCCAGCCCCCGCCATCGGCAAAGAGACTGAAGGCTGCGCCTTTATTCCAAACGTGCACCCAATTAAAGAAAGGAGTGATCTCAACCGATTGGCCGTAAGCCATGGATTGCTGTACGAGCCATTTAATCATTTGGTCGGCAAGCGCTATCAGTGCGGAAAAGCCGAGAAAGATAAGCGTTGAAAATCTAGCACGATGTTCAGACATCGAATTATCCTTTTAGTGCAAGGATGCGCTTGGCACCAATGAGTACAACGCCACCCACAACGCCGCCAATAATTAGGTCTGGGTAGTTGGAGCCGGTCCAGGCAACAAGAAGTCCCGCAAGGACAACTCCCAGATTGATAACCACATCATTGGCTGAAAAGATCCAACTGGCTTTCATATGGGCGCCGCCCTCGCGGTGTTTGGCGATTAGGAGCAGACAGCTGATGTTGGCGATAAGGGCGACAGATGCGACGGCCATCATCATCAGCGACTGCGGATCACTGCCAAACAGAAAGCGCCTGCCAACTTCAACCAATACCCCAGCGGCAAGGATAAGCTGGAGAATACCGGCAACATGCGCCGCTCTGACCTGCATTTTGATGCCGTGCCCAACGGCGTAAAGCGCTATACCATAAACGGCCGCATCAGCAAGCATGTCAAGCGAGTCTGCAATCAAGCCAGCGGACTGGGCGATCAGGCCCATCGTCATCTCCACCAGGAACATCAAACCGTTGATTGCCAGCAGTATCCATAAAGTGCCGGACTCCTCGGTCTCATTGGCATTCGATGATTCAGCCGCTCTGACGGATTCAGGGCTTGCGTCTTCCGTCGTGTGCAGGGAAGCGCCCAGCCCCAGGGTTTCCAGTTTGCTGGTAATAGGTGCGGCTGCGCTTTGATGGATAACTTCCAGCTTTCGGTTTGATAGGTCGAATGAGAGTGACTGAATGTTGTCAAAACCCGTGAGCGCCATTCGAATCATTCGTTCTTCCGAGGGGCAATCCATCTTGGGCACTTTATAAATGCTGACTTGGGCGTCAGAAGCGGTGGTGGGTCCCTTAAAGCTATTGTCGACGACAGATACTTCACTGCCACACTGTCCATTACAGTCGCTACTCATTTTCACGTCTCCGGTGCTCGTTCCAATAGCGTTATGTAAAACCCTGTAGTAACTATAGAGTCAATGTTTAGCCTATGGCTGGATAGGAGACTCATGAGTCAGCACATATTTAAGAGTCACCACTTGACCCTATAGTAGCTACCGAGTTGAAGCTTTCGGAATATGGAATGGAGTAGCAAGAAGTGAAACGGGGCAGCAAGAGCGTACTTATCCTTGGCGGCTACGGAGCTGCAGGAACGGCCATTGCAACTCTTTTGGGGCAACGGATCGAAGGCAAGATTGTCTTGGCAGGCCGGTCGCTGGAAAAAGGGCGCAAACGGGCGGAAAAGTTAGATCGCGAAGCCGGTGCCACAGGGCGTTTCAGCGCCAGGTCAGTTGATGTGGCCGACGCTGAACAAACGAGGCAATGCCCGCATGGGCAGAATGTCGTTATTGTCGCGTGTGGTCTTTCGGTGTCTGCAATTGAGAGCCTGGTTCAAGGCTGTATCGCGAATCGAGCCGACTACATCGATATCACGCCGAATCCGCGCAAGCTTGAAATATTTCAGAGCATGCGGACACGCATTGAGGCGAGCGACAGCCGATTCGTACTGGATGCAGGTGCTGATCCGGGGCTGCCTGGGTGGCTGGCTCGATGGCTTTGCCAGGCCTCTACGGGGACAGTGACGGACATTAAGATGTATGGGCGTTATCGATCCGCCGACATAGGCTGGGGCGGTGTTGCCGACATCCTGACTGCCGCTGAAAGCCAGGGTTGGAAATATAATGGTGGATGGATACACTCCCGTGTTTGGGACGTTCGATATAGAAGGTTTGAAGGCGGGTTGGGAAGCAGCATCTGTGTTCCGGTTTTTCTGGATGAACTTCAAGCCTTACCGCAGGAGCTCTCCCTTGAGCGCTTCAGCTTTTACCACGCTGGTCTCAACCCGGTAACCGATGCGCTGATGACGTTCGAGAGAACCGGCATACTCGGATGCTTCTCATTCGAATCGCGTCAACGCGCATTCTATTCAGCTCTTCAGCGCTTTACCAAAAAGCCCTTCGGCCTGGTATTGACCGCAGAGAGCCGAGCTGATGGCGCATCGCGCCGAATATCAATTGGCCATTCTGATCTGTATCGCGCAACCGCAATCCCTGCCGCGATCCTTTGCACGTCTCTTATGGAGGCTGCAGGCATGCGCCCGGGCTATGGATATCTGGGTGAGTGGGCCAGTCAAGACAAGAGGTTTCCCGATAAGCTTCAGGAAGAGGGGTTCTGGTATCGATTTGGTGAGTAGTACGGGAAGTGAACAGAAAAATCTGATGGATGAATCTGGAGTCAGACGGAAAGCGCTTCCGTGCCCACGACGCGATGTATGAAGACGGCCGCTTATATTCAAGTTCAATTCAGTGTCAAAGGATATAATAGAAAGTTTTTAACTTAGGTTATTGAAATAAATCGAAAAAATATTTAAATGTAACAGTTTTGCAATAGGTACAAGGCACCATCTACTCAGCATTTGAAAGACTTCAAGTGTCATTTTGAATCTATCTAATCTGAAGAGGTGTCCATGAATAAGTGTCTATCAATGTTGGTGTTTGGTGGGGTTGCAGTAACTTCAATGAATGCACTCGCGGCGGACGGTCCTATCCTGTACGGCAAAGCCAATGTTTCGTATGAAAACCAGGACGACGGTAATAGCGATACCTGGAAGCTCCAGAGTAATGCGTCCCGTCTGGGGGTAAAAGGGGCGCTCAATACCGACCTCGAAGGCTTGGAGGCGATCTACAAAGCAGAATTTGAAATATCGATTGATGATGGAGATAAAGATGGCCAAACCTTCTCTCAGCGTAATATTTACGGTGGCTTCAAGCAGGCGAACCTTGGTGCACTGATTGCGGGAAAATTTGACACACCTTTAAAGTCAGCGCAGGGCAAGGTTGACCAGTTCAACGACCTACAGGCGGATATAAAAAATATCATGGCTGGTGAAAATCGGACCAGCAACATTGTTCAATACAGTTCCCCACGTCTGTTTGATGCTGTGGGCGTTAGTGTTGCCGTCATCCCGGGTGAAGAGCAGTCAGCTGGGGCAGAGAACGACGGACCCGCGGATGCAGTTTCCAGCTCTTTTACGTTTGAGAACGAACATTTCTACGGCAGTATTGCCTACGATTCTGATATCGAAGATTCACTGGAAGCCGATTCCAGTGGCGATAGTCGTCTCAATATCCTGCGAACCGTAGGGAAGGTCCGATTGAGTAACTTTGAGGTCGGTGCAGTTTACCAGTTAGCAGAAGAAAGCGATGGCCCTGGAGAAGATACGTCTTATCTGGTTGGCGGTGCCGTTAACCTTGAGCGTTGGAAGATCAAGGCGCAGTACGGACTGACAGAAGCTGAGACAACAAACGAGGAGCTAACCCTGCTGGCCTTGGGGCTCGATTATAAACTGGCTAGCAAGAGTAAGGTTTATGCTTACGTGTCTCAGGTGGAGGCGGACTTGGCTGACTCTGAGGACTCCACATTTGGTGTGGGCTTCGAGCATAAGTTTTCCATGTAGGGTCGAGCGCGGTCGCTGAATACAGGGAGACCGACGTATCTGAAATCTTTTCCGGATTTCAAGTTCATTTAAGGTTCGTGTGAGATCCTACGTGCGAGTTAACTAAGGTTATTTAATGGCGGGAATGCTTCATTCCCGCCTTTTTTTTGACCTTTAGTCCGTTGTTCTAGCTGGTTTTAAGATTTACGCCACGATCCGTACGAATCGGATATCACAAACAATCAAGAAAGAAACTGGAGGGGATTACGTTGAAACGCAACATTCTGGCCACTGCGATTGCAGGGATGACAACACTGTCGGGAAGTTGGGCCGCGACGGCAGCGGAGATTGAATTCCACGGTGATATGGATAACCGCTTTCAGGCTTACACCAATCAAAGAGACTGGTTTTCTGGTGGTAACTCAGGTGGCGGTACGCTGAAAGATGACGAGCCGACCGAGAGCTTCGGCGAGGTCAAATATCGCTTCTGGGCGAAAGCAACTTCCGATGACAAAAAAGTTACCGGTGTTTTTGCGACGGAGATTGGTGGCATCCGCTACGGTGAGGGCTCGGGTGGCGACTATTCCGGTGATGGTGTCAACATCGAAACACGGTGGGCTTATGTGGATTTTTTGGTGCCCAACACGCTAGATCAGCGCGTATCGCTAGGCTTGCAGCCAGTGTCAGTAAACCGACATGTCTGGAATGAAACTGCCACAGCCGCTGTTTGGAAAGGCTCACTGGGCTCTGGATTTGACTATCAGTTGTTATGGGGGCGGGGTGACTCTTCCAATGAGAGCGGCGTCGACTCAGAACAGGACGAAGGCTGGGATGGCGCGGACAACTTCGCGATCAACCTGAACAAGCGTTACTCACCGAACCTGAGCGCAGGCCTTTTCTACCTCTATCAGATGAATGATCAAATTGCTGAGGGAGTAGGTACGGTAAATAGCAGGGAATATGAACTGAAGAGCATCGCTGATAACTCCAAATATTCCGTTTCAAGCTTTGGGGTGGAGATGGATTATGATCAGGAGACGTCGCTAGGCCGCATGTTCGTGAAGGGTACGGTGATTGGCCAAAGCGGCACAATAGAGGGGGTCAATTTCGTTCCTTTGAATGGTGCTACGAATCCCAATACGAACTACGACCTTTCCACCTTTCTGGGACGCGGCGAGCTCGGGCTGCAATTTGGACCAAACCAACTGACGTACACCTTGCTCTACGCATCGGGCGATGGCAATGAGCAAGATGCGGACTTCGACGCCTTCATCGCCACGGATGTCGACTTCAGCGACAGTATGATTTTTCAGGAAAACATGACGAGCGATGACTACTTCGCCGAAACGCCCTATATCCTCGACAAAGGGTATTTCATGAACAAGCTTCAGCTCGATCATAAACTAGCGGCCAATATTACGGTCAGCGGAATGATGGTCTACAACCGCTTGGCTGAGAATATTGCACTTGCAGATGGATCGTCCTCAAAAGATCTCGGACTGGAATTTGGTTCCAAGATCTCCTATTTCCCATACCCTTCGCTGGAGCTCGCGGCAGAAGCTGCATACCTGGCATCAGGCGATGCCATGGATGCGCTGGAGGAAACTGCCTTGCAGGACGGCAAAAGTGATCAGGACATTGTTCATGTCGCCGGTCGGGTAAGGTACAAGTTCTAACAAAAACGGGGTGGTGGGAGCGCCACCCCGTTTTCGTTATACGAAATGAATCCGCATTGAGTGACTTTTTCCTATGATGACTCGTTCTCCAGTATTTGTGTTCCTGATGCTACTACTAGCTGGCGCGGTACAGGCGGTTGAGCGCGAGCATCCAGCAAAGGCAGAAGTCACTCAGGTAGATCGTGATCAAAAAGTGCTTTCCCTCACAGTTGGCGATACCAGTGTTGAGGTGGGTGATTTATTTGTTGTGTTGCGGGAACCTGGCGATGCGGGCATCCCGGAAAAAAACCTTTCAGTCATCGGTATCGAGAGTATCGGAAAGGATCGGGCTGTAGGGAAAGTGCTGTTTGGAACGATGCCTTCCGTTGGAGCTGTATCGAAGCGCTTCTACGGTATTCCGGCGGTGTTTACTGACAGAGCCGGCGATCCCAGGCCGGTAACGCCGGCGTTGAAATCCAGGTTTCCTGATCTCCTGTGGCGGGAGGAGCCAGAGGCGTCAAGTGATCTGCCATTGGTGCGTTTTCAGGTTACTGGTAGAGGTCAAGCCGTCGCGACCTACAATAACACCTGGTTGGTCGGCATTGTACAGACCGATGCTGAAGAAGGTCGGGTAGGTTCGGTTGAGGAGGAGGAAGCTTTAGCGTCTCCATTTGCCAGACTGCCCATCAACGCAAAGTCGTTGTCCGCGTTTCGTTCTGGCAGCGATTACTATTTTGCGGCGGAGCATGGAAACAAACTCAGCTTTTTTCATGTTGATTCCGGTGGGGCTGTTCAGAGCCTGACGTCCATTGAGGTGCCCCGTCGGGAGAAAGTCATCCGAATGGACTGGTACGTTTCAGAAAACTCATACAACCTCATTTTGAATCAGTGGAATGGCCGTCGCGTTTCAAGTTCTTTGATCCAGTTGGCCGAGGGGAAGGCCGAAGCCATTGGTTTCATTCCCTTAATATTGGGATTGCAGGATTTGGATGCTGACGGCCGCCGGGAAACTATTCTCGGGCAGTCTTTCTACTCAGATCAGGGGTTTGGTTCAGAGGTTTATCAAATATCAATCTCACCAAACGGGCCTGATCTTGATAAGGCCGATCATGAAAAATTAAGCCGATACACGCCAGTGTTTCGGGTAATCGATGCCGTTGTTCAGAGCAAATCGGGACCTTTGAATATGGTGACCGTCTCTCAAGGGGAGGTTTCATTTTTCCCTGCTGGCACAGAGGGACCCCGTCTGGGCTACAAGATTGGAAACCGGATTGCGGGCAGGAATATGACTTACGACGTGTCGCCTGAGGCGGTGTTTAGTCCGAGGCAAACACTGTTCTTGCCGAACCTCCTCGTACGCTCCGGTGAGGACGCAGTAAATATCGGGATTCCACAGGAATCCAGTGCAGCCGAAGATAGGATAGGTGTTTATGAGACGCGAGTTGATTGGTTGACACTGAGATCCGGGAAATCCCCCAAAACGCAGTCAAAAAGTCTTCTAACGTCGGCTCCGGTGTCCCCCGTATCAGGCAATACAGGGTTATTCTTTATGTCGCCTGATGAAAACTCAGTGCAAAGCGACAGTTTTGACGTTGAGACGTTGGTGTATCGGGGTGCTATGCCTGCTGGTCGCTGACTAAAGCTGGATAAGTTGCCCTTGTAGTCGTCAAATGCTTCTGGGAAGCTCGATTAGAACCCGAAGACCGCCTTTAGGTGATGTTGAAAAGTGCATGGCGCCACCGTAGTCATTTATGATTTCCTGAACGATTGAAAGTCCAAGACCGTAGCCAGGAGTTGTTTCATCCAATCTTTTCTGGCGCCTGGTAAGATCGGCAAGTTGGTGTGAAGCCACTCCTGGGCCGTCATCTTCAACAAG
This sequence comes from Rhodopirellula sp., assembly GCA_002690925.1. Taxonomy (GTDB): domain Bacteria; phylum Planctomycetota; class Planctomycetia; order Pirellulales; family Pirellulaceae; genus Rubripirellula. The sequence continues at coordinate 6,094 of NZGD01000060.1, read as the reverse complement.
AATAGTCAAAATGTCATCGTGAAGTTTCAAGTGTAGATGAGCTTCCTGGGAGCACCATTTGCTAGCGTTATCAAGAACATTGCCCAAGATCTCATTAAAATCACGCTCATCAATTGGCCAGACAAGCTCTCTGGGTAATGTTTCTTGAAGATGGATCTGTTTGTAAGGATAGATTCGGCTGACGACGTCCACCAGTGCCAGAGTTCTCTCAATGATTGGTGTCGCCTTTCCAATGTACTGACCGGACATTTCGGTTTTTCTCATTTGAGTGTCGATCAGCTCGTGCATTTCAGACAGTTGAGACTTAATTTGACTCGCGATTGTGGTGGGAATGGCTTCGTCATTGATCATGGAGTTTATGACGGCAAGGGGGGTTTTTAAGCTATGAGAAATATCTGCGGCTAGGTGGCGTGAACGGGCAAGTTTTTTGTCGTACGACTCTAATAGACGATTAAGATGTTTGACAAGTTCATCGAATTCTTCAGGTACGCTCTCATCCAGTCTATTACGCTCACCCTTTTTAAGCGAAGTTAATTGGGCGCTCATCATTTTTAAAGGTTTTAGTGCGATAGTTACCCCAATAAATATGATCATTGATATCGTAACGAGAATTGTAAACGATATGATCCATATAATAACATGGATTTTGTCAAGTGTGTTTGGGGAGTAGGAGCTTCTTTCAATTATAGTAACGCTTAGTTTATCTTGCCTTTTATTAAACATTTTGTAGTAGCCAAGGATTGATCGATCATCATCCGATATGTGAAAAATTCCAGGCTTTCTGAACGATTCTACCACCTGTAATTTCGGTTTAATGTTCTCGCTTGTAAAACTCCGGCCTTGACTGTCTTCGATGTGAACAGAATATTGAGACAATGAAAAATTTCTGAGAGAGGATTTTGTAATTACTTCTTTATCATTGGTTAGTATCTTTGAGAGCTGGTTAGCTGCAGCCTGTAGCTGCTGTCTGTGAAGCTCGTCATGGATATAGTCGATTAAAAGGGTGTGTGAGAAGAATATTAGCCCGGTACACGCGAAACCCGTTAGTGTCAGAAAAGTAAGCAGTTTCCGTTTTATTGAAGGGCGTCGTTTTTTTCTGGGCATGTTGTCTGCCAAGCAGTTGGTTAGAAGTTGTTATCGATTAAATCTAGGACTAAAAAAGCCGCACTACAAAAGTAGTGCGGCAAGACGGAATGGTGGAGACCATTCACGATGCAACTGGCTTTGAAACGTCATTTATCGAAAGAATTTTCTTCTTAAATCAACAGGCGCTTAGTGCGAAACTTGTTCTAATGACTAAACTGATCTTTTGAAAACTGGTCCAATTCAGATAGATTGATATCTCCCGATTCGATCATCTCGTGATAGATATCGTCCTTATTCGATAGCATCAATTTTCGGCGAGCCTCCATGCCCACTTCAGATGCGGCTGCCTGTGTCATTACTCTATGCTGTCTCTTCATGTCCTGAATGCCGCTTTCGGAAAGCATGTTTTGTGCCAGCTTACCACTATTGGCCTCAGTGGCATGGAGACTTCCTGCAGCCAAGGTTAATGCTAGAGATGCGAGAAAGAGATGTTTTCTCATAGAGTCACCTTTAAGTTGAATGATCTTCACATTTATGAAAACAGATGAACTTTAACTCAGCTTGAAAAAATAAAATTAGATCATGAAAAGAGAACACCGTTAGAAAAACGTTGCGACGGGATCGTTAATACAAAGGTATTAAAGAGCATTTTTTTTCAATTTCGTTTCAAGTTCACCTGCTATACATGGCACGTCGTTGATTTGGCGAAAAGTGCGAGATCAACGACCCACTTACCGGAAGTGGCCTACAACTGAGACGCGCTAGCGGTCGGTTTGTTCGATGCCAATTACCGGTCAGATGAAATACAACGAAGGCTCATGGAGACTGATTTACAATGCAAACTAATAAACTCAGGTTAGCGATGAGAGCGACACTGGCGCTTGCGGTAACGGGTCTGCTGGCCCCGTCTGTTCATGCGCAATCTGCAACTGAACTTCAGACACAAATAAATGATTTGCAGCGTCAACTGGATGGCATGGCGGAAAGCAAGGGTTCGGAAGGTTGGATGGTGCCCGGCACCAATACCGCCGTAACAATCGGTGGTTATGTCAAGCTGGACATGATTTACGATTTTGATCAGGACATGGGTGACAGTCTTTTCGTAGCTGGCCTCGACACGGCTAACGATGAAAGCGATCCTTCTTTTCGCGCCCATGCCCGGCAGTCACGTGTCCGCATCAAGACAACCACTCCAACCGACGCGGGCGAGGTAAAGACCACCGTTGAAGGTGACTTCTACGGTGGTGGCGGTAACGAAATCTTCTCCAACTCCAGAGGCCTGCGTATACGTCACGCCTATGGCGAATTGAACGGTCTGCTTGCGGGTCAGACTTGGAGTAACTTCATGCAATTTACCGCATATCCGTCTACTGTTGATTTTGATGGCCCTGTAGGTGTTTCTTTTATTCGTCAGGCACAGCTGCGCTACACGATGCCTCTTGGCGGTGGCGCTAACTTCTCAGTGTCCGCTGAGAATCCGGAAACCACCGGATTTGAAGACTCTCGCGATAATGCGCCGGATCTGACTGCCAAGTACAAGTGGGCAGGCAGTGCAGGTGGCATTGAAGTTGCCGGCCTGGCACGTTCGCTGCAGACTGACTCTGCAACTGCTACGGGCGATGATAACGCCTTTGGTTATGGCGTTTTGGTTGCTGGCCGACTAAACCTCACCGACGCCACCACGGTCATGGCAGGGGCGATCTTTGGTGACGGCGTGGGACGCTACATCTACAGTTCCTTCAGCAATAATGACAGCAGCGCTAGCCGCTCTGGCATTGGCGAGGCATACATTGATGCCAACGGCGATCTTGAAACCATTGAGGCATACGGTGCCAACGTTGCTATCAGTCAGCAGTGGACGCCAAAGTTCTCCTCTGGACTGTCCTATGGGCGCGTAGAGGGTGATCAGCCAGCAGATCTGTTCCCGAACTCCTTTGAAACCCTGCAAAGCGTTCACTTTAGCAACTTCTACAAAGTTGCTGACCCGGTAACGCTGGGGTTGGAGCTTTCCTTCGCGGACAAAGAGCTGGCCAACGGTGAGTCTGCTGACAACACTCGTCTGCAACTGGCTGCGCAGTTCGATTTTTAATCGTTCATAGTGTTGCTTCACGCAGTTGGACCCAACGACGGGCTTAAATAGGCCCGTCGTTTTTTGTTTCCGCTCCCTCCTATGTGCTGGATGATGCCCTCCTCTTTTGTGCCTTTCTTTCACCACTTTTTGAATATACCCCGCCATAGTTTGCTCGAACCCCGTACGAGTTTAGGTTTGATTAGGCCGAATTCAGACTGATTTAAAGGTCTGTCTGTAGGGTTGTCCTGGTAGTTACGGCGAAAACGCTGATTCATGTATCTCAGTCAAATAGCCAGGATGATATTGAATGAACAAACGACTGTTGTTGTGGGTGCTGATAGTACCCGGAGTCTTGAACGTCATACCTTCGGTGGCTGCCACTGCCGGGGAGAGCGTTTCACTCAAGGAGTTCCAGCGAGCCAAGGCCAGCCAGTCTGTCTCCTTGAATGAGGCAATGGCAATGGCATTTGAGAATAGCCCGGTGTTGGCGTTGAGACGGGCTGCAGTGTCCATGCAAGAAGCTGAGCTCGACCATGCCAGCCGCTGGGCGCCAAGCAACCCAGAGCTTGAGCTGAGTGGCCGTGACAATCCAGATCAGGCGGATCAGTCACTGAACTACGAGGTTCGGGTTACTCAGGAAGTCTGGATGGGCAATCGGGGCGATCTCGGTCAGTCGCGTGCTCAGAGCGCTCTCACTTCTCAACAGCAGGAACTCGAATACCTGAAAGTGGCCACCAAGGCGCGAGTGCGGTCAGCTTACTTCAAGATACTGCTTGCTCAGAAAGAGCTGGAAACTGCAACCCGCACCGTTGAGCTGATGCGTCGAACCAAAGAGCTGGTTGAGGTGTCCGTTGAGCGGGGTAAGCAGACTCGAATTGAGCTCAATACCGCCGTCATTGGCTTGGCAAGAGCTAAAAATCAAAAGGCTGAAGCGGCGCAAAAGCTTAGGCAGTCAAAAATTGACCTGACGGAAGTTCTTGGAGTGTCCCCCTCCGATGCGGTTGGGGTGACGGGAGAACTCAATGTAGTTCGTGCCAACTTGCCACCAACTAATCGGCTTGTCGCGATGGCTCAGCGCCAGAGAGGGGATCTGAAGGCGGCGGCCGAGAGAATTGCTGCGAATGAGTCCAGCCTGGAACTGGCCAAGAGCCTGACGATTCCGAACCTGAAAGTATTCGGATTCTACGAGCGGGAGGAAAGATCCAACCTTTTTGGTGCAGGTGTGTCGATGCCTCTGACCGTGTTTCATGATTATTCCGGTGAAAAAAGGAAGGCCTCGGCTCAGTTGAAAATCTCCGAGCTTGAGGCCGAGGCGCTACGTTTGGCTACTGAGCGCCAGGTCGTATCCGCTGTGGCCCAGTACGAATCCGCCGCACGCAGATTGCGCCAGATGAACGAGTCGATTCTCGAACGTTCGGAGGAAACGCTGCAACTGATGCAGAAAGCCCTTCAGGCGGGAAAAGTCGATGCTTCCGATGTCCTGGCCGCCCAGGACAATCTTTTGTCGGTGAGGCAGGAATACGTCCAAGTGCAACACGACTATATCGACGCCGTCCGGGCATTGGAAGTGAGCACCGGTGGTGCCCTTTCAATGTCATCCGGGTCCTGATGAAAAAAATTAATGGTTGAACATTCTCTTACATCGAAGGTGTTTAGATGATTCGAAATATGCAGATATTGTTTGTCGCGATCAGTTTTCTGGTCTATCAGCCACTGGTGTCTGGCGCCGAAAACGCCGAAGGAGGGCAGCACCAAGAGGATGAGGCTGGGCACGCGGCTGAAGGCAGTGAGGCTCGCGAGGTTCACCTGACTCCAGAGCAGCGGGAGTTACTCTCCGTGCAGACTGTGACGGTACCCCGAGGCCGTGCTGACAATATCGTCACTGCGCCAGCTGAAGTTCACTATGTTCCGGATCGCGTCGCTGAGGTAGGGCCGTTATTGCAGGGAAAGCTTACGCGACTGGCTGTTGATCTGGGGGACCAGGTTGAAAAAGGCCAGTTGTTGGCCACATTGAACAGCGTTGAGTTGGCACGCATTCGTTCCCGCCTGAACTCGTTGAAAGCTCGGAAAGAAGCCGCGACTGCGGAGTATCAGCGAGAAAAGCAATTGCGGAGTGAAAGCTTCACCAGCGAAGAAGAGTTCCTGGACGCCAAGGCCGCTTATCTTGAGATTACAGCGGAGTACGATTCGATTCGTGAGCAACTGGAGGTTTTTGGCAGTGATTCGTCAGGCGCAGATAGCAGTCTCGCACAGTACGCGCTCCGTTCTCCTATCCAGGGGCGCATTGAGCGCATGGATGCCCGGTTGGGTCAAACCTTAAGCGCTTCAGACACGCCTTTTACTGTGGCCGATACCTCTGTGGTGTGGGTGATGTTGCAAGTTGCGGAAACTGATATTGGCAGGGTATCCGTCGGAGATGAAGTTCAGGTCTTCTCCAAGTCTGTCGCGGACCGCTTTCATACCGGGGAAGTTTCCTGGGTCTCAAATGAGCTTGATGAGGAAACCCGCACCATTCCCGTTCGAGTCGTGCTCGAATCCCCCAACGGCGACCTTCGTCCAAATACCTATGCCAAAGCGAGAGTCATGACTCAATCGGGGGCATCACTACCGCTAGTTCCAGACGATGCCGTGCAAACCATCGGCGATGAGACCGTTGTATTTGTTCCGGGTGGTGAAGGGGGAGCCTACAAGGCGGTTCCCGTCACACTTGGCAAGGAGGCAAACGACTGGATAGAGATTAAGTCCGGCATCAGCGCAAACACGGAAGTGGTTTCAGTGGGCGCTTTTGATCTGATGTCGGCCATTACCGCCAGTGGCCGCAGCGCCGCTCACGGACACTAAAACTCGGGGGGAGCATGATCAACGCAATTGTGAATTATGCGCTGAACAATCGTCTGATGACGCTTGTTTTTGCTATCGCCGTGATCGTTGCCGGCA
>NZGD01000059.1 GCA_002690925.1 Rhodopirellula sp. | reverse complement strand
TTTGTACCCGAATCAGCGACCGGCTTATGTGCGTGAGCCGCCGTTGCGAGAAGCCGCGAGTAATCCGCCACCCTTGCGTATTTTCAATACCGACAAATACAAGGCGGACGGAAACACCAATAAAGAGTTTTTCATTGCAGCCAAGCTGTATAGCGAAGGCCCGGCAACCGTCAAAGCAACCGATGCCGGCCGCCTGATCGAATCAGACTTACTGATGCCCTACCAAGGCGGAGGCAAATTCGAGCTTCGTGCAACCAGGTAAGTCGGTGAATCGGGGCTTTGCGCATCCAGTGCAGAGGATGACTGGTCAACATCAATTTGACCGCCCTAAACGGAGTTTCATTCGGTCATGCTCAGCTTGCTTCGGTTGGACCCACCGACTTGATTTATGCCGGTGGCTAATTGCCATCGGTCTCATACACCGCCGTAAATTTAAGTCGCAGATTCGACTTCGCCAATTTGTTCCCACAACCCCCGCTGCACGCCCCAATCCATCACCCGAGCGATCCGCCGCACATCGATATCGTTGACCGTGTCCGGACCCGACTCGACGCGAGGCAGAAACAGAATCGCCTCTTGAAGTCAGGGGCCAGGTTGGTCAGCCGCATGATGTGTGTCATACAGGCCGTGGTGACTTGGCTTTAGAATCTCACGCCGCATGTCTAAGTTCGAATCCTTTTCGGGCTCATTGACACTGGAAGCAACACCCTCGCCACAACTCTCAGTCAACCAAGGGTTTGCGACGAACTTCCGAAATAGACATGGTTCGAGGAGGGTTGCTTTGGGCGTGCTTCCTCCGGTCACCGCTTGACCAAGCACCACGAGTTGACTCTCAACTGGGGTTATAAAGCCTTCTTTTAAGCCGCTTCTTAACGTGCTTTTTGGTAACGACTTACGTCGATGAATGATTGAGCGAGACTCTCTTTGTCGATCGCCACATTCGATTATCAACGCATGACTGAAGCCAAAGTTCGAACTCGGTCGACTTCACTCTCAGACTCTCACCGCGTTCGGCCCCCGTAAGTTAGAGATGTCGCTATTGGGTGGGGCGGACGAGATTCGAAACTACGAGTTTGATGGAATGAATCAGTCACTCTGAATAAAATCCAAGCCTTGGTGGCTAGCGTATCATTGCAAAAATGGTGCATGTGTGAAGCGACCGAAGCGACTTGCATCCCAGCCGAAATCTGGTCGGGTGATGCATCGTGAGTTGCCAAGGTGTTAAGCTAGGCTCGGTATTGAGATAGTAGTTGGTTTCAGGCCCACGGACACGTTTTGAACACTCCTTCATCGCATTATGAAAACGCAAACCCAGGCTCAACCGACAACGGTTTGGTCAGGGGAATGCGTGCGCACGATGAGCAAGCGTGGGCTCGGTTTGTTAATGAATATTCACCATTGATTTATGTGTGGTGTCGAAAATGCGATCTGCAGTCGGCAGATGCTCGTGACGTGTCACAACAGGTTTTTCAAGCAGTAAACCGATCAATTGCGACCTTCACTCGACTTAGCGGTGACGGCAGTTTTCGAGGTTGGCTCTTCACCATCACGCGGAATCTAATTCGCAACCATCTTACGCGAACGCTTCGTGGACCACAGGCGGCAGGCGGCACATCGATTCAGCTGCGGCTCTCGCAGGAGCCCGATTTGGTCGACGAGGAATCGCTTTCTGGAACCTCGTCGGTTGTCCGTGATTCTGCGATGCAGATGGCACTTGATGCCGCCCGCGACAGCTTTGACGATCGCACCTGGAAATGCTTCTGGCTGGTCGTAGTCGAGGGGAATCCCGCCGTTGAAGTCGCCAAACAACTCAAGATGCGGCCCGGCGCCGTTCGTCAGGCAAAGTATCGCGTCATTCAACGATTGCGACGCGATCTGGGAGATTTCCCGTAACCTTTAAATGCCTACTGCTTCAGTGTTTATGACGATGGAAAACCCGCTGGGAGCAGACTTTTTCGCCTGTAGGTGTGACGCTGCTGTGTTGTTCATGTAAATGACTCGAATAACACAACTTTCTGGATTGGCTCCATGAAATTGACATGTCCTTCCCAAGATCGGATTAGCGAGTATCTCGAAGGATCGATGAACGACACCGAGTCTGAGAAGATCTTGGACCACATCGAGGGCTGCTCGAACTGCGATCACGTTTTGACGACGATGGAGGGCGAGCAAAACGATTTGGTGAATGAGGTGTGCGAATTTGTCCGTACCGAACGCCTTCTCCAAGAGCCAGAGTTCGAGCAACTTCGGAATGCTGCCCAGTTCAGTCAGGCGGACACGATCGCCTCTGCTGATGTCGAGTACCCTTTGGAAACGGGCAAGCGGCTGCGCGATTACCGCCTGGTGAAGAAGATCGGCAAAGGGGGAATGGGGACGGTCTATCAGGCGGTTCATATCCATTTGGCGAAGCATGTCGCGCTCAAGATCCTGCCGAGCGATAAGTTGCGGTCCAAGCAATCTGTAGCCCGATTCCGACAGGAGATGCGGGCCGTCGGCAAAGCCAATCATCCCAATGTTGTTAGCGCGTCCGATGCCGGCACTATCGATGGCCAGCATTTTCTCGTCATGGAATTGGTCCAGGGAGCCGACCTTGCACGGATTATCCATGACCAGGGACCACTAAGTGTCGCCGATGCTTGTGAAATCGTGCGGCAGACGGCAATTGGACTTCAGCATGCGCACGACAACGGGCTCGTTCATCGAGATGTCAAACCGTCCAACATCATGCTTGCGTTCGATGGCAGCGTGAAGCTGCTCGACCTCGGTTTGGCGGGCTTGAATAACACCGAGTTTGAATCGACCGCGAATGTCGTCGTCACCGACCGTTTGACCTCGGTCGGACAGATCATGGGCACTTTGGCCTACATGGCTCCCGAGCAGATTACGGCCAGCCCGCACGTCGACGGCAAAGCGGATATCTACGCGCTCGGCGCTACTCTCTTTCAACTGCTCACCGGACGAACGCCATGTGGAGATCGATCCCAAAGAACGCCGGACCGCATTGAAGCGGTGTTGCACAAGCCGCCACTGGACATCGCCACGCTTAGAGACGATGCACCTGACGAACTTCGAGCGCTGTTGCTGAGAATGCTCGCAAAGAATCCAGCGGACCGTCCAGAGTCGGCTATTGATGTCGCGGGGGGATTAGTTCGGTTCACATCGGATGCGGACTTGGGCGCACTTGCTGAGGAGTGCAGAACGAGTCTCGACATTCCGTCGGCTGATGTGGTCGTCACTGACGATGTTTCCTTCGTAGTTTCACGGACCGAGTCGAAAGATGACGTCCCTCCACGGAGACCATACGCTGGGGTTGCCCTGGGCGGTCTCTTCCTCGCAGTGCTTGCCGCTGCCGTTTACTTCATTGTGACGAACAACGGCATCGTGAAGGTCGAGGTGATGGATGAATCATTCAAGGTCGTGATTGACGAAGAAACCGTGACCGTCAGCGATGGCGAGAGCCAGCCAATCATGCTTCGATCCGGAGACCACAAACTGAGCGTTTGGCTTGGTGAAACTGAACTCATCACGGAGAAATTCCAGATTCGCCGTAATGGAAAGATTGTCTTCGACGTGGAGCGATCTGAAGGTCAGGTTGTCGTCGCCAAAAACGGCGAGAGGTTCGGGGCGAAGCCAATGCCAGACAAAATGCAGCCCATTGATGTCGAGTTTTCGCCAGATGTCACCACGATGCTTGCGCATTCCGGCCAGAGCGAAGCGGAGTTCCGCAAGAAACTCCACTTGGCAATCAGCCAGGCGGCGGGCATTCCCAACGCACAATGGGAGAAATTTGCGGCAGACCCAACTGGCCCGCCGGCGATCGAGGGCTTTCCACTGTCCTATCTGCTGCTTGTTCGTCCTACTGGGCCAGCTCCGGAGACATCTAAAAAATCTGAAGGATTCCGCATGCTCGAGGCACGCGATTTGATATTTGATGCGATGTCGACCAGCAAGAAAATCGGCTATGCATCCCTGATTCAGCCGGACTACATCAAGCAAACCGTGCTTGACATCGACGCCGAATCGCAGCTCCTCAGGGGAACTGCTGAGTACGAGGCTCCAAAGCTCTACGCGGGCAAAGTCAATTTTTCGGCGCAATATGACAACGGAATGGTAAAGGTCGTCGAGTTCACTCTGCCAGAGTACCGACTCGCGATTGCCCGCGATGAGAAAGGGGTCTGGCGGGCCCACAAAGCCTCGGCCAAACCGTCAGCAGAAACAAACGCCACGCGAGCTGCTGCAGAGCAAACCGTCGCTATGCAGCCAGATGGTGCTCCAACGCGTGACGACGCGCACCAAAGAACGGTGCACTCCGCCAAGGCTGCCAAACAGATGGCGACACAGTCAGAGGAGGTAGACCGAGAAGCAAATCTCGCTGAATGGAAGCGTCAGAGGGAGAATTGGAAGCGTCTGATGAAGAATCCCGGCGAAATCAAGTCTTTGAGCGCGGAGCAGGCCGCTGAGCTGGTGACTTCTGTCAAGGGCGGCCGCCTGTTCCTTGGTGGTCTGTGGTCGATTGACAAAGGCGTGGCTCAGGAGTTGGCGAAGTTTGAAGGGTATGAGCTTAACCTTTCCGGTCTTACCGCCATTGAACCAAGCGTTGCTCGGGAATTGGTAAAGTATGCAAGACTTATTGGGCGTGGCCGCCTGGACCTTAACGGCCTGGTCTCAATCGATATAGCGGTGGCCCGTGAATTGGCGAAGTTCAGAGGCGATCTGCAGCTTGATGGCCTTACTGTTACTGATAAAGAGATCGCGCATGAACTTCTGAAGTGTGGCGGGTTATCTCTTGACTGCCTGACTTCAATTGACGTGGGCGTTGCACGAGAATTGGCGAAAATAAATTCGGAACAGTTGAATATAACGGGCCTAACTTCCATCGATCAGGAGATTGCGAGGGAATTGGCAAAGTTTCGAGGAAACATGGGAATGCGTCTTTCAAGCGTGAAATCAATTGACAAAGAAACTGCCAGAGAATTGGCAAAATATGGTGGTTGGTACGAACTAGACGGCGTGACGTCGATTGACAAAGGAATTGCTCACGAATTGGGAAAGTCTAAGTGCTGGCGCATATACCTTGGTGGCCTGACTTCAATCGACAAAGAAACTGCTCAGGAGTTGGCAAAGTTTAGTGGTGGTGGAGGGTTGATGTTTGGCCGTCTGATAGTCGACAAAGACGTGACTCATGAATTGGCAAAGCTCAAAGGCGATCTCAGTCTGCGCATCCCTAATCGTAAAGACATTGCTGAAGAAATAGCAAATTTCGAAGGACGAAGGCTGACGCTTGTCCACTTGGCTCCACTCGACCACGAAGTTCTCAAAATCCTGAAGTCAATTCCTGGGGTTCGGATACTTGGAGCTCCGCCAGAAGCCGGTGGTGCAAAGTAACGTGTTGCACTCATCAACTTCGCTGGAATGCCCTTCCCTCGTAAGTCCGAGTTCACAACCGGTCAGGTGTCAAAGGACTTCGACATTCTTCACTAAAGCCACTTCAATCAGAGATCTCTTTATGAAAGTCATCACCCAATATTTCATACGTGTATGGATGCTGGCGCTGTCGGTTCTGACGGTTGCCGCGAGTCATGCACAAGAGCAGGCTCAAGAAAAAGAATTGACTAACAGTATTGGTATGAAGCTGAAGCTGATACCAGCAGGGGCGTTTACGATGGGTTCGCCGCCAGATGAGGAGAGTTTTGACGATGATGAGTGTCAGCATCAGGTAACGCTCAGCAAGCCTTATTTCATGGGGGTGTACGAGGTGACTCAGGCCCAGTATGAAATTGTGATGGGCAAGAAACCCAGCTACTTCCACGGTGATGAGGTGGCTATCCGTCACCCGGAAACTGGTCGCATTGTTAAGGACGCGGACAGCTCAAACCACCCAGTTGAGCAGGTTTCTTGGGAAGATGCGGTAGCGTTTTGCCAGATCCTGTCATCGATGCCGAGTGAGCGAGCTGCGGGGCGTGTGTATCGCTTACCAACCGAAGCGCAATGGGAATACGCATGTCGTGCAGGTACGAAATCGGCGTACAGTTTTGGAGATAATTACAGGTCTCTTGGTGAGCACGCTTGGCACGAAGACAATTCAGGCAGAAAAACTCATCCAGTAGGTCAAAAAAAGCCGAATGCGTGGGGTCTTTATGACATGCACGGTAACGTGTGGGAGTGGTGCAGCGATGGCTACGGAAACTATCCACGTGGCGCGTCGACGGATCCTGGCCGGCGCGCTGTATCAGGGTTCTACGCCGTGTACCGCGGCGGCAGTTGGATCGGCGAGGCCGCAGGTTGTCGGTCGGCGGGCCGCCGCAGGCACTACCTGAGCTCCCGGAGCAACAGCCTCGGCTTCCGCGTGGCGTTGGCCCAAGTTATTTTTCAACCACTGAAATAAAGAACACCAATGAAAAAATCATCATCCAACAGCGCTGCTGCTTACCACGCTACGGATTTTTGCTGAATGGAAAATCGCCGAGCGTTAGCGATCCGGAAACTGACGAACAATGCGCTAATCTCAACGCACGACCATCGTTAAGGCAGGCGTGTGACTGACCCACAAATCTGAACAGGTTCTATGAGCCAGCTAACGGAGCAATAGACGATGCGTACAAAGATTTTCACTCTGACAATTTTGATTCTTTGCCATGGCATCTGCCTGGCTGAGGATTTGCCTGGCAATCAAAAGAAGACCGGTACGTTGACTGTGCAGCAGGCTGCCGAACTGGTTAAGAAAGCGAATGAAACCAATGGCAAGCAATTTCAACTAGACCTTAACTGGCTAACTTCGATTGATCGAGATGTTGCCAGAGAGTTGTCTTATTACAAGGGTCAGGTGCTTTGCTGATGCCCATTGGAAACTTATTGACGGATAAGGTCATGAAAATTCCATGATCACCCCACATTTCATCAGTTGGATTTCACAATCTGTCAGGTGTGAAATGCCTTCGACATTGTTCACTAAAGCCACTTCAGTCAGAGATCGTTTGATGAAAGTCATCACCCGACATTTCATACGTGTATGGATCATGGCGTTGTCTGTTCTGACGGTTGCCGCGAGTCATGCACAAGAGCGGGGCGAACCACTGAATCCTGAATACGATAAGTTAGTGGAAGAGCTTGGTGATCCTTCCACCACGATTCGCGACAGTGCTTACGCAACATTGATCGAACTCGATTTGTCTACACGCTTGGAAATCACTGCCGCTTTAATCGGTAGTGATGCACGAGAGCAAGACATTCCGTTAAATCCTGAATACGAAAAGTTAGTGGAGCAGCTTGGTGATCCTTCCTTTGCAACGCGCCAAGAAGCGTACACAGAATTGCTCGAGATTGGGTTGTCAGCGCGGCCAGAAGTAACCGCTGCTTTGGATAGCCCAGATCTTGAAGTTCGCTATCGAACTCGATTGTTTGTCGAAAGCTTTACAGCCACGAATCTAGGGGAGTACTTCCTGCAGAAACCAGAAGAAATCGCATCTCTAAAGCCGAGGCAAGCCCGTCAATTGGTGGACAGGTTTCCAAAGGATAGATCGCTGAAGCTGAGTGGTTTGGTTTTGATTGATAAGGAAGTGGCTGTTGAATTAGTAAAGTTCAAAGGTACTGATCTGATCCTTGGAGGCCTGAAGTCCATTGATAAGGATGTCGCTCAGGAATTGGCAAATTTCGAAGGTGAGCGTCTGGGCCTCGATGGCTTGGAATCCATTGATAAAGACGCGGCCCGGGAATTGGCGAGCGTTAAAGCAGTTCTGGGACTTTCTGGCCTAAAGTTTATCGACAAGGATGTGGCCCAAGAATTGGCGAAATCAACAGCCAGTTCTCTGTCCTTTGATGGCCTAAACTTCATCGATGTGGATGTGGCTCAGGCAATGGCAAAATCGACTGCCAGTTCTTTGTCTTTCGATGGCCTGCTGATCATCGACAAATATGTTGCTCAGGAATTGGCAAAGTTTGAAGGTGAGCGTCTGAGCCTCAACGGTCTTAAGTTCATCGATAATCGCATTGCGATGGAATTGCTGAAATTCGAAGGCAGCTTGTCCCTTCAAGGACTGGCGTCAATTTTTGGGGATGGGACTCAAGCACTAGAAATGATCGCTGGCTCGGGTAGTCCAGATGCCGAAATTCGCAGTCGAGCCCGGCGTATTTACGAGGAATTGCCGCTACCGGAATATTTGCTGAGGATTACAAGCGAAATAGAGTCTTTGAATGCAAGGCAAGCCGCTCAGGTTGTGGCCAAGCATCCCAGTTTGCTGTTTCTTCCGAAACTGACGGTCCTTGATTATTTCGATCCGGCGAAAGACAAAAACGTTGCCCGAGAATTGGCGAAGCACAAAAGCCTCTTGAGCTTGGATGGCTTGGAATTCATTGATTTAGATGTTGCCCGGGAATTGGCGAACATGAAGGGACGCCTGTCCCTTGGAGGGCTGAAGTCGATCAACAAGTATTTGGCTCAGGAATTGGCGAACTCAACTGCAAAGTCTCTGCAGTTTAATGGCCTAACGTCCCTTGATAGTAAAGCGACTCAGGAATTGGCAAAGTTCAAAGGTGAGTTTCTTGGCCTCAACGGCCTAGAATCCATAGATAAAGACGTGGCCCGCGAGTTGGCTAAGTTTGAAGGCAAGATCCTGTACCTCCAAGGCCTGAAGTCCATTGATAAAGGAACTGCCCAAGGATTGGCGAGCTTTAAAGGAGATTTGCTGGATAACCCTTCAGCGGATGTATGGCTGAGGCTAGAAGGGCTGGTCACGATCAATCAAGACGTCGCCCGGGAATTGGCAAAATTCGAGGGTACGTATCTGGCCCTCAACGGTCTTAAGTTCATCGATAAAATTGTGGCCTCGGAAATGGTGAGCTTTCGAGGACATATTGATCTTCAAGGCCTGAAGTCCATCGACAAGGATGTTGCTCAGGAATTAGCAAAGTTCGAAGGTAAGCTTCTTGACCTCGACGGACTAGAATCCATAAGTAAAGACGTGGCCCGGGAATTGGTGAGTGTTAAAGGTCGTCTGGGGCTTGGAGCCCTGAAGTCCATCGACAGAGAAGTGGCTAAGGAATTGGCAAGGCGTGAAGGAGAGATGGGTTTCGGCTACGCCCTCAAATCCATAGATAAAGAAGTAGCTCGGGAATTGGCAAAGTGGAAAGGTAAGTACTTGAACCTCCAAGGCCTAGAGTCCATTGATAAAGAGACGGCTCAGGAATTGGTAAAGTTCGAAGGTAAGCGTCTGAGCCTTACTGGCCTGGGATTCATTGACAAAGATACGCTCGAAATCCTGAAGTCAAACCCAGCGATTCGTTTGCCATCGAAATGAAAGCGACGATTGACCTTGCCCCTTATCCGAGTCCACCCGTGGAGTTAGTTTCGGCGTACTGGGCTCGTCGCAGTGGCAAACAAATCATGCCACATCTCCCGCTGCACACCCCAGTCCATCACCAGAGCGATCCGCCGCACCTCAATCTCCTTGACCGTGTCCGGCCCTGTTTCGATACGAGGCAGAAACAGAATCGCCTGCCTATTTTCGTAGCTGTGCTGCGAGCATTTGAACTTCCATCTGTAGCATCGGCTCGAGTTCGGCAAGACGCGTGGGAATATCCATTGAGGCATGAAGTAATGTGAGAATGATTAACTTTCCTCTTACGCCGGTTTCACACACAAGAACGTGCTTTTCAATTCTGTAAAACCTCAGCGAAGCATGAAAAGGAGGTTCTTCACGAAGTAGTTCTGGATTCTCTGCGAGTCTGCTAATTCCCGCTTCCAGCTTATCCAGATACTGATTGGTGATTCGTCTACCAAACTGCTCAAGCGAATAAGACTCAATACCCATGATGTCGCGCAGCGACCTTTGAGTCATGTGGACCGAAACTGCAGAACGTTCCTTTTTCGCCACTTACTTAACCTTCTTCAGCAGACTCCGAAGATCACCTCTGAACGGTACGGTTCGTCCCGCAACGGCATCTTCGTAGCCTTCAAGGATTGCATCGCGTGCCGCAGCAGCTTCTTGGCGAACTTTCTGTTGCCGTAGTAGATCGCGTACAAACTCGCTGGGGGTAGCGTAAAGAGTCCCGTCACCTGAGTTCGCGTCGACAAACGCACGCAACTCGTCGGTCAGTGAAAGATTAATGGATGAGCTCATGAGGTGTTCTCCGGATGTTCTGCAAGGAAGTATAGCAGAAGCAATGGCGAATAACATCAATATTCGACATCGTCAGCTATCTGACGGTGGTTCGAATCCTAATCGCGCACCCACACACCGGAAGCAACACTCTCGACATAACTCTCAGTTAATAACGAGCTTGCGAAAAACCTGCGAAATAGAGCTAGTTCGAGGAGGGTTGCTTTGGGCGTGCTTCCTAAGGTCACCGCTTGACCACGCACCACGAGTTGACTCTCTACCGTGGTTATAGAGCCTTCTTTTAAGCCGCTTCTTAACGTGCTTTCTGGCAATGACTTACGTCGATGAATGAGTGAGCGAGGCTCTCTTAGTCGATCGCCACTTCGGCTTAAGAGCAGTTCGTGGGTGCCAAAGTACCAACTCTATCGTTTTCACTCTCAAGCTCTCACCCATTTTGGACCGCATAAGTTAGCAATGTCGCTTTCCGGTGGTGCGGGTAAGATTCGAACCCACGTCCTTGATGGAGTGAATCAGTGACTCTGAACGAAATCCAAGTCTTGGAAGTGAAAGGGTAGTAATTGCAACGAATGGTGCATCGGTGAAGAGACCGAGGCGCCTTGCATGCAAGCCGAAATCCGGTCAGTCGACGCAACTTCTACGACTCAAGGAAGGGGTGGGGAGATCCGACAAGGGCTTGCTGCGTGCTCGAGTGATAGCCTGTCAACGGTGCGATGGTTACGCCTTTTTGGAGTCTCGTGGGTTCCCGGTACGTGCTGATTCGCTAACCGATCTTTCCGGATTCCCACACCACGTGTTGATGTGCTAAAAGAACGTTTCGGAAAGTCAGTTCTCGACACAGTTTGTTGATCAAGTGGAGACACGTCATTGAAGCAGCACGTCATCATTTTCGAGGCGCGAGGTGGGTCCGACAAAGGACCGTACGGCTATCGATCTGATT